>NZ_JBKXLD010000072.1:0-11770 GCF_047010065.1 Allobaculum sp. | reverse complement strand
GTACTGGGGCGAAGGAAGTGCCCGTGCCCGCAACTGGCAGCGCTATGATGTCGGCGGCGAAGGCAAGATGTCCTTTGTCGAAGGCGTTGACTCCTACGTACCATATGCCGGCGCACTGGCGGACAACGTCGGTCTGACGATTTCCAAGATCAAGCACACCATGTGCAACTGCGGCTTTACCAACATCCCGGATTTCCAGAAAAACGCGAAAGTTACCCTGGTTTCGGCTGTATCGATTTCTGAGGGCGGTGCCCATGACGTACTCGTCCGCGATGATAAAGTCGACGCCGGGCAGATGTAATTCCAATCATTTTGTTAACTGGACAGGCAGACCCCGGCGGTCTGCCTTTTAAATGGGAAAAATTAAAATGCAGATTTCACAGGCGGAAATCTGCAAAAAACTGAGTGATAAGCCGGCTGACTGATCAGAAGAAAAGAGACGTCGGAATCAGCAGCACATAAGGTGCGGTCGCTATGGAGATGATCAAAGCTGCTTTCCGTCTGCCTTTGACGGAAAGCCCGCTCTTTCGAAGAGCCAGGCGGGAATCGAGAAAATAGAGCGCAAATCCTGCCAGGATAATCGTCAGGCAGACCAGAAGCAGTCCAACCGGATGGGACCAGGGGTTGTAGTATACCGCCATTTCGATGGGATAGAGGGTTTCGGAATAGGGAATAAAACCAATCGCAAACAGAATCACGCAGCCCAGAACGTCCCCCAGATACCCAAGCAGCCAGACCTTCCACCAGGTCTTTTTAAAGCCCTGCTTCCAGTTTCGAGGATTGAAGCGCTTAAGACAGAAGCGGAGAACGGCGCAGTCGATTGCCAGATTGCCGAAAATGAACAGCGGCCAGATCCAGGTGATTGGAACTACAAAGAAGAAAAACAGAGGGAAAATGAGATTGTAAAGCCGCAGGGAAGAAGAGCGGGGCAGTGGAGCAGGATGGATTGTTTTCACAGGGATTCTCCTTGCTGGAATTTATTTTGAATTCCATTTCTCATGAATTGAGCTTATCATCCATCATGGCGTCTTTCGATAATGTCCGTCTAAACATATTCTGAAGTTTTTCTCATCAATAGTCTGCCATTCGACAGGCAAATGTATTATACGAGCCGTTCATATCCGTCGGTAAAATGTCCTTTCGCTGATAGACTGAAAGCAGTTTTTCTGCCGGAGCCGCTTTTCTTTTTTAGCCGGTTTTGTGGAGAACCGGCTTCAGTAATAAATGGAGGATCTGCAATGAACAGTATTCTGCTGGCAGCCTTTATTCCGCTGCTTGGAACTGCTGCTGGATCAGCATTTGTTTTCTTTGTGCGCAAACCGCTCTCACAGCTGGTAAATCGCTGCTTTTCCGGCATTGCGGCCGGAGTAATGACTGCCGCTTCAGTATGGTCATTGCTGATTCCGGCCATGGAACAGAGTGAACCGATGGGCAGAATGGCCTTTTTGCCGGCTGCCGGCGGTTTTCTGCTGGGCATTCTTTTTCTGCTTGTGCTCGATGCCATTACGCCGCACATTCATCCGGGATCGCTGGAAGAAGAAGGCCCGCATTCGAGTCTGAAAAAGCGTACGAAACTGTTTCTGGCGGTCACTCTGCATAACATTCCGGAAGGCATGGCGGTCGGAGCGACGCTGGCTGGCATGCTGAACACGAATCTGATCTCGTTTTCCGCAGTTCTGGCACTGTCCCTTGGCATTGCCCTCCAAAACGTTCCGGAAGGCGCGATCATTTCGATGCCGCTTCACGGCAGCGGCTATTCGCGCTGGAAGGCGTTCTGGTTTGGCACGCTCTCCGGCGCTGTCGAACCGCTGGCCACTGGGCTTACTCTGGCCATGCAAAGCTGGATCGTTCCGCTGCTTCCGTGGTTTTTAAGCTTTGCGGCTGGGGCGATGCTGTATGTGGTAGTGGAAGAACTCATCCCGGAAATGGTGCAGGGCGAACATTCCAATCTGCCAACGCTCTGCTTTTCGGGCGGCTTTGTACTGATGATGATTCTTGATACGCTCCTTGGCTGATTCGGCCAGTCCAAAATCGCCATAAAGAAAAAGCAAACAAACCGGACTCTGCCGGATCGAAAACGATCGGAAAAGTCCGGTTTTTCTGCGGATGGAGTCGGCAGGAGGGATTCAGCCGGAAGGCGTCATCCTCTGTCGCGAAAAGAGAATCGCAAAAATCCATTGCGAAAAGGATACAGGTACGCTTAATATTTCAGATTCAGCAGCAGGACATTGCCCTGAAAGTGCATTGGTTTGCCTGCAGTAAAGGAAGGATGATCCTTGCTCGGTCGTCTGGGCAGCCGTTTTGCTTTTTTCAGACGTCTTGGCGCAAGAAGGACCTGACGGCGTTTCGGTGTCTGATGACGGGAGCGCGGAAGCAGCACCGCGTCGGTTTTGAGAAGAGAACGGAAAGTTGAAGCGTATGTCTGGTTTTCCTCTTTTTTCATATCGTGTACCTTATCTGGTTTTGCTTCGGTCAAAAAGGGAAGCTTCTCTTCCTGAACAATCAGCGCAGTCACAGAAGAAGTCAGGGCAGGGACCAAGAAATCCGGCTCCTGCTGCGCCTTCTGGTGTTCTTCGATAAATTTCTGATTGAGCAGGGCTGCCTGATTGAGCGCGTACTGCGCTTTGCGCCGCCATTGCAGGGCACGCGGATCGGTGGTCGGCGTCAGCCGGTCGAGCACCGAGCGCGGACAGTGATATTCGCGCGGGTCTTCGTATTCAAAACCGTGCACGATTTTAAACGTCGGCTTTCCGGTAAGGCTGTTTTCGCCGTCGATGTAGTAGACCGAAGTGATGTAGGCTTTCACATCGCCGGTAATCTGACTTTTCAAAGCCCAGTAGTAGCACTTGTTTTTGTCGCGGCTGAATTCAAGCAGTTCATAGACATTCAGGTCGATTACGCTGAAGCATTCCAGACAGATGTCGGGTTTTCCATCGGGTTTGTAGTATTCGATTTCCTTAAATGTAAAATGCATGCATTTTCCTCTTTTCTCCAGCCAGCGCCTAAAGCAGCGGTGCAGATCGGCTGCCTAAACGACCGCAATTTTAACGAATACGAAATAATACATTCGTAAACATTCAAGATTGCCTGCGCTGAATATCAAGCGACTGGACAGACCGATTCAATTATAGGGGAAAGCGGGAGCGCCTTTTCTATATTTTTTCTAAACATCCCTGAATTCAGCGGCTTAACGTAAAATCTGGCCGGGATCGGTCCTATAATCAAATTAATTCAGCCGAAAGGCAGGAAAGGAATGAAACTATGCCGCGCTATGTAGGAGAAATTCGAACCAGCGGATTTTATGTGAATTTTTATCCGACGTACATTTATGAAAAAGACAAATTTATTCGTTTGAGCGATGAAGATGTGGAGAAGATTCTTCCGGGATCGCAGTATCCCAACCTGAATCTGTTTTCCTCTTCGACATCGATGCGTTTAGACGATCTGTTTCAGGACGGAGACGACGTCATTATTGATTTTCAGAGCGATAAGCTCATTCCAAATTTGAAAAGCGATGGGAGCGTCTATCCTTCCGCCTGGAAACTCGATGTGTTCAAGCAGTATTCCGGATCGATTCTTCGCATGGAAGATGTGGGCTGGTACTATGCGCTCCCCCAGGAAGCCGTAGAAGGGGACTGGCGTAAAGATTCAACGGTGATTTTGAATACCCGCGACGTCAACGAAGATATGCGGGTCATGATTCCAGGTCCGATCGAAAATACGCTCGTCGGCCCGTTTCGGGTCCGTTACGACGAAGATCTCGATGAACTGGTGATCTATCCTTCGCTTGATCAGAAAAACTCCATTATTTCCGGCTATCTGTATTCGCCTTCTCTCGCGGATCGGATCCATACGCTGGAACAGATCGATGTGACGCGCGGCTATGTCCGTATCGAAGGCGAAGGCGTCGAACCGTGTCCGACCGACACCATTTCCGATGAGGAACTGATCGAAAACTTTACCGCATCCATCAAGGGAAAAACGGCGAAAACTATCGGTGTCGATCCCGCCGCGTTTGCGAGTCTGCTGGCCAGTTACCAGAACTCGCTGATCAGCGGCAAGGACATTCCGGCCGCACTGGCTGCGGAGCGGGTAAAGCGGCTTCAGGCGATTTTTGAATCGTCCGCAAAAATCGGCGAACTTTTTAATGAACTTTCCTCGCTCATTCCGGAAATGTTCAAGGCCCGCAAGGACGATCCTGACTATATGGATATGGTTCATGAGCTGCTCGAAAATGAGGAATTTGTCGAAGCGCTCCCTGCGTATTCGGAATACGTCACGTTTACAAGCCAGCTCAAGCAGAAAAACAGCGAACTGAAGGCGCAGAAGGAAGAACTCCAGAAAGCCGTCGATGAGCTGGAAATCCTGCAGCCAAAGCAGCAGCTCGAACGCTATCAGGAAGAGCTCGATCAGCTCAAGTCCATGAAAGCCAAAGCCGAAGAAGAATTCCAGGAAGCGCTGCGGCAGGCCAATATCGGCAAGGATGTGGCCAACCTGGAAGCAAGATCGTCCTACTTGCAGGAAGAAATTGCGCGTCGTGAAAAAAGCATTGCCGATCTCAACGTACAGATGGAAGGCCTGCAGGGAAAACTCGATGAACTGCTCGAACGCTCCAGCCAGAAAACGCTGGAAATCTCATTTGACAATATGATTTCCGAACGCTTCATGGAACATACCGCCCGTCTGGAAAATGCCAGACGGCTGGAAATTTACCAGCAGGCGTCCCGCGCCATTGCGGCCATGCCGCGATCCTTCCTTTCGAAGGAACAGCTCGTGGACTATCTGGTGTTCACGATGCAGAAAAGCCGTCCGGAATATTCCCGCAATGAAATTCTGAACATTCTCATCTGCCTGACCCAGGGCTTCCTGACTATCTTTACTGGTCAGCCAGGCTCTGGAAAAACGTCGATCTGCCGCGTTACGGCGCAGGCGCTTCACCTCGATCAGCCGGCAGAACTTGAAAAAAGTCATCCGCAGTTTCCGTACTGCTCCCGTTTTGTCTCCGTCAGCGTCGAACGCGGCTGGTCAAGCCGCCGCGATCTGATCGGCTTTTACAACTCGCTGACCCGCTCCTTTGAAAAAGCGGATCCGCGTCTGTTTGATCTGCTCAGCATTCTGAATCAGGAAAGCCGCGGAAACAGCGGCTCGGATTCGCTCCCGGCGCTCGTCCTTCTCGACGATGCCAACCTGTCGAGCATGGAATACTACTGGGCCGACTTCATGTCCATGGAAGAAAACGCCGCCATCCGCGGTACGATCGCGCTGGGCGACACGTATACGTTTGAAATTCCGAGGACTCTGCATTTTGCGGCTGCCATTCAGTCCGACCACACGACCGAACCGTTAAGCAGCCGTCTGCTGGACCGTGCCTGGGTCATTACGATGCCGGAAAAGCGTCTGCTGCTCAAGCCGGCCAGACCGCTTCTGGAAGACGAATTCCGCTCTTCGCTGATTACGCACGAACAGCTTGACGAAGTGTTCCTGCCGCAGGAAGACAGCCAGACGCTGCCAAGCGCGCTTGAAGACGTGTATCAGTCGCTGGCCGCTCTGTTCAAGGAAGCCGGACTTACGGTTTCCATCCGTTCGGAAAGCGCGCTGCGCAAATACGTGCTGACCACTCTGCGCTGGTTTGTACCCGATGAAGACGAGGCCTATAGTGATGCCGGCACGATGGCGCTCGACTACGCCGTACTCCAGCGTCTGCTTCCGAAAATCAACGGGTCTTCGCACCAGTTCCGTACCATTCTGGAAAAAATGAAAAAAGTCTGCGAAACAGGCGGACTCATTAAGTGCGGCAGAAAACTGAAGGAAATCATGGAAAAAGGAGACGGTTCCATGCAGTTCTATCAGTTCTTCAGCTGATGTCCGAAAGCGTACTGCGGCTTTATGACGACTACCGGGCGGAACTGATCGAAGTTCCGCTGCATCCGGCCGATGAAGTACTGCCGCTCTCCTATTTGTTAAAAGCGCAGAAAGCCCAGGTGTATGCCACGGGATCGTATTCGGCGCAGCTCAGCGTTCCGCGTGCCGGCTACATCCGGCATGTGGAAGTTCAGCTGAACCACTATCCGATCAGTGCCACCTACTACGCCAATACCAACCGTCTCTACTTCGCGCCCGGCGGCCGGTCGAAATCGATTTTCGCCGATGCCTTTGGCTTTGCGCGCTTTACCATCCGGGTGACTTACGCCAGCGGACCGGCTCAGATGTTTTACTCCGACTACATCGAAGTCATCACGCCGCTGACGGACGAAAACTATTCCGTCAATTCCATGGGCGCCTATATTGCCCGTCACAATCCGATGCTCTTTTACGGAACCAGGGAAGACTACGATACCCGGGAAGGATCTAAAGGGCCCGGCTACTATTCGCTTGAAGACAAGATCCGTCAGCTCAAGCAGACCGCGACGCTTTTTGAACGGTCCTGGCGGCTCATTCGCCTGCGGCCAAGAAAAGCTGCGCTTCACTCTCAGAACGGCAGCAGCCAGTCCATGCAGGCCAGCGTGCGGTATTTGCTGGGACATCCAGAAGCCCTGCATCGTGTTCGCGATTCCCGCGTCGGTCTGCGTATTGGAATGAACACATATATTCCCGATCTCTCGCACGTCGATCAGACGCTCAGTACGACGGATGTGTACGAAAATCAGGTCACTCTCTCGTTTCTCAAGGGTGTCTGCGACGATATTGAAGCCATGATTCCCGAACTGGCCAGGGAGAAAAAGCTGATTCCTGCCCGGTCGGTTCTTCATGACAAGACGATCACGAACATGCAGAACTCCGCGGCCTTCCTGTACGAAGTCATGAAAAACTCGTTTGATTCGACAGAAAACGAACTGCGGGATCTGCTCGCGGGGTTCCGTTATCTGTATCAGGTGTATTCCCGTGCCATTCCGGCCAGACTCATTGAACTGAAAAAAGCGCCGACGCTGACCCCGGCGTTCCGTCAGCTGCCCGCATACCGTCTGATTTACGAAAGCATCAGCCGCTGCTTCGCGAGGAAAAACGTGAGTGTCGGCGATCTTCGCTTCGTTCGAACGTTTTTGCAGATTACGGAAATGTATGAAGTGTACGTTCTGACGAAGCTGGGCGAGTTTTTCGAAAGCAGCGGCTTTCAGCGCACCCGTTCGTACCGGGTCAACCACACGTTTGAAAGCGATACGTTTTATAAGAACACCGAGATCAACAACGTCTACATTTATCAGAAGGACGATCTGAAAATCACGCTTTACTATCAGCCGGTCATCTACAACCACAAGCATCCAGACCGCGCGATTACCGGCCTTGGCCGCTCCACATCGATTTCGATGCCGATCAAGGGCAGTGAAGAATCTTCCTATGGAACGTACTACACGCCGGACTACGTATTCCGCATTGAAAGTCCAAAGTGGAAAGGTGCCCGCTACATTCTCGGCGATGCCAAGTACTCCACGTCGCACGATGTCAAAAAGCAGAAAATTTTCCCGCTGATCTTCAAGTATCTGTTTTCCATTTCGCCGATTCATCCGGACGATCAGATTACCGGTCTTTACGTATTCAATGGACGAAATCCGGAAGTACAGACTCGTCTGCGCATCGCCCGCTCGATTTACGATCTGGTCCGCGATTCGGAGTCGATCTTTCCGCAGGTCGAAATCATTTCGCTTTACGAATATCCGGGAACCCGGCAGGCCGATCAGTTTGAAGCTTTGCAGCGTCTCTTTACCAATCAGATCGAAAAGGCCCGAGCGATTTACGAGCGGCCGCTAAATGTTTCGGACAGCGACAGTCTGCTTCCCGCCAATCTGGATTCGCAATCGCCGCTGGCCTCGCTGGCACTACTCTCGCAGGCGTCTTTGTTTGATCCCGATGAGGCTGACCCCGAAGATCCGTTTGAGGAAGACTTCGAAACGATGGAGACCACGGAAGATCAGGAAGCGTTCCCGCCTATGACCCCATCTTCGCCCGATTCGGATCCGGCACAGGATAATCCGGTCGAGGAGCCGGTCGATCGCTCTGTCGATTTTTCCGGACTGGAGCCGGAAAACGGGATCGACGAAAATACAGCGCAAAAAAACGAAGAACCTCTAAACGACGCAGTTCATTCGGATTTATCCGATTGAGTGAGCGGCGATTAAGTGAGCGGATTGATTTCATTGTTCACCCCGCATAACAAAACGCGCAGATTTCCGTATGGATCTGCGCGTTATTTCGTTTCATAAAAAAATCCCCAGATCTGGGGACTGAAGTTCGAAAATGGTGCCCACGGCCGGACTCGAACCGGCACGACATCGCTGTCGATGGATTTTGAGTCCACTGCGTCTACCAGTTTCACCACGCGGGCAACGTGTTCATTATAAAGAAATCCAAAAGGGGATTCAACGGAAAGATCAAAAGCCGCCAGAGCCGACGAATCGGACAGGCACGAGGACATGTTTCGCAGCCTGGAAGGAATAGCGTGATATTCCACAATCCAGCGGGCACTCCGTGCGAACGAAGCAAGGCGGATCCTGCGCAGTCCAGAAAAGGGGAAGAAGATAGAAGGTTCCAGATTTTGAACAGAAAACAGAGAAGACGCTCTTTTTATCCGAAATGAGCAGGAAAGGAACCGCAAAGGATATATACACGTTTCAAAAACGAAGCCGGGCGGAGACAGCCGCACGTCAAAATCCTCAGATTTGTGATTCAAGTAAGGGGTGTCAGAAAATGCACTGTATTATACTGAAGTGGAATAGAGGTAAATATCCATGTCTGTTTTAAAACCTGTCGATTACGATGAATATAAGAAAGTCGTTCCGAAATTTCGCGAAGGAGCGGAAAAATTCTTCAATCACCAGATGAATATGAAGGAATACAAAGGCTTCTCCGGAAAATACGGAAGCTACGCCCAGCGCGGCGGCCAGAAAAGCATGCTGCGTCTGCGTATGAGCGGCGGCCGCGTCACGCCGGAAAAACTGCGCTTTATTGTTGAAATGATTCGCAAGCACGATGTCAAGATGGCGCACTTTACAACATGCCAGACCATCCAGCTGCACGATCTCGATGTCGATACCGTCTGCGACATTATGGAGCAGGCCCCCAATGTCGGCATCGTCTGCTACGGAGGCGGCGGCGACTATCCGCGCAACGTGATGTGCTCTCCGCTCAGCGGCGTGGAAGAAGAATACTTTGACGTTATGCCCCATGCCCTTGCGGCTGCTGAATTCCTGCTCGATTTCATCGACCAGGACAAAATGCCCCGCAAGCTGAAAGTCGCGTTCTCCAATTCGAAATCCAACGTCACTCATGCGACGTTCCGCGATCTTGGCTTTGTAGCCAGAGAAGACGGCCGCTACGATGTCTATATCGCCGGCGGTCTGGGAAACAATCCTAAATTTGGCGTAAAAGTCAAAGAAAGCCTGGAACCGGGTAAGATTCTGTACGTCATTGAAGCGATGATCCGCCTGTTCCGTAAATACGGCAACTACGAAAACCGCTCCAAAGCCAGAACCCGCTATTTGCAGGAAAGCCTTGGCCGCGATCGTCTGATCGAGGAATTCGACAAGGAATTCCGCAAGCTCAAAGAAGAAAAGAACCTGTATGTAGACAATTTTGAAGATCTGCGCATTCACAAGGAAGGCGAGGGCGAACCGCTCGAAGAGTCCTTCATCGTGAAGCATCAGACCAACGGCGATCTGTACAGCGTTCTCTTCCATCCGCGCGGCGGCGTTCCTTCGATCGAAACGCTCGGCCGTCTGTCCGGCGCTCTCGAACATATGGATCAGGTCGAAATGCGTCTGTCCCCGGACGAAGGGGCCTATATCATTAACCTGACTGCAAACGAAGCCCGTCAGATTCTGGAAATCATTGAATCCGAAGCGGCGCGGACAGCGTTCGAAACGTCCGAATCGTGCATTGGTGCGTCCATCTGTCAGGTCGGTCTGCGCGATTCGCAGGATCTGCTGCGCACGATTCTGGCCAAAGTCAGCGAAGCCGGCGTCGCCGATGACGCTCTGCCGCAGATTCATATTTCCGGCTGCCCGTCGAGCTGTGCCGCCCATCAGATCGGCAAGATCGGTTTCCGCGGCGCTCTGAAAGTCGTCGATAAGAAGCCGGTTCCGACCTTCCTGCTTTATGCCGGAGGAAACGATGAACAGGGCGAAGAAAAAATGGGCGTGGAGCTCGGCAATATTCCGGTTGATCGCATTCCGGATTTCCTGATCCATCTCGCGCGCATCGTGGAAGCTTCTGGCATGGGCTATGATGCCTGGGAAAAGGCCAATCCAGACGGAGTAAAAGAAGCCGCTGCCGATTACCTGATTTAATATCCAATTTGATTTTCACTCACGCTTCGGCATCAGAATTCTGATCCCGAAGCGTTTTCCTGATTCAGACCGGTTTTCTTACACCGGTTTTCAAAACACCATTCAAATACTGTCTTATGAACAAAATTACAAAACGAAACCTGAATTTAAAATCTTCCTTAGCCTCGCGCCTTCTGCTTTGCGCCGCCGTGACTTCTCTTCTGGGCGGCTGCGCGTCGAACTCTTCGCAAACCGCGGATGCTTCCGTTTCTTCCCAGACGTCCTCGCTCTCTTCGGCGCTTTACACCCAGACGGATGAGCAGACGATTGTTCTTAAGGACGATCTTGGCCGTGAGGTCGAAATTCAAAAGCCGGAGCGCGCAGCCATTCTGATCGGAAGCTTTGCGGACCTTTTTGCGGATGCCGGCGGCAAGGATCAGATTGCGGCAGCGGCGCATGATACGTGGACGTCCTTTGATCTGGATCTCGATTCCGAAAAGGTACAGGATCTGGGCGATGTGAAATCCATTGCGCAGGAAACGCTGCTCTCATCCGATCCGGACCTGGTCATCGCCAGTGCCAAAAACGATTCTCAGAAGAAAATGGCGGATCTGCTGGAGGAATCCGGCATTCCTGTCGTTTACTATGATGTGTCTTCCTTTGAAGACTATCTGCGCGTCCTGGAACAGTTCTGTCGTATTACCGGGGATACAAGCAGCTATGAAAAGAACGGTCTCGAACAGCAGAAACGCATCGAAGCCATTCGAAACAAAGAGCGCAATAACCCGCCAAAAGTTCTGGCTCTTCGCGAAACTGGAAAGGGAATCAAGGCGCTTGGCTCTTCCAACTCAGTATTAGGCTCCATGTTAGCGGATCTGAAAACGGAAAACATTGCTGGCGAAGACGGTCTGGACACGCTGTCCATGGAAGTCATCGCGAAAGAAAACCCGGATCAGATTTTTTATGTCGCGCAGGGAAAAACGAACGAACAGGCGCAGGAAATCGCCGATGCCCTGTTTCAGAGCGATGCATGGAAAAACCTGGACGCGGTTAAAAACGGAAAAGTGTATGTCCTCGATCAGAAGCTGTACAACCTGAAGCCAAACGCGAAGTGGGCGGATGCTCTGGAAAATCTCGAAACGATCGTCTATGGCGAGTAAACCGCGCAAAATGGTGCTTGGCGCGCTCGTTCTCCTGGTTGGGCTTTCTGTGATTTCCATACTGGCCGGTCCGGCCGGCTGGCTGGATCCGATGCAGGAATCGATGCGCTCGATCGTTTTGCATCTGCGTCTGCCGCGCGTACTTGGCGCTCTTCTTGCGGGAAGTGCGCTCGCGCTCTCCGGCGCTTTGGTCCAGACCATTTTGCATAATCCGCTGGCCTCGGCCAACATCATCGGCGTCAACGCCTCGGTCGGCTTTTTTACCATTCTTGGCAGCAGTCTCTTTCCGCTCTCCTTCAGCGCAGGAACGGTGTTCGGCTTTTTTGGCGGTCTGGCGTGCGGCCTTCTCGT
>NZ_JBKXLD010000071.1:0-11895 GCF_047010065.1 Allobaculum sp. | reverse complement strand
GAAGGGCATCTTCTTCAAAACGCCCTTTCGGATCGCCGACCGCCCGGATCTGGCGTTTTTTCAAATCATCGATACCGCCGTACGGATCGATCAGCCCTTTTTCGGGATGATAGGCCATGGCGTTAATGGTAAAGTCGCGGCGGGCGAGATCTTCACGAATATCGCGGGTAAAGGAAACCGCGTCCGGATGGCGATGATCGCGATACGTCCCTTCTTTACGCATCGTCGTCACCTCGATCGGACAGCCGTCCTGCAAAAAAACGGTAACGGTGCCATGTTCGATTCCCGTGGGAACGACGTGTTCGAAACGGGCCATCACCTGTTCGGGACGGAGCGTCGTCGTGATGTCATAATCGTTTGGCGCGATCCCGCGCAGGCTGTCGCGTACGCAGCCGCCGACCAGCCACGCTTCTTCGCCATTGGCGTTCAGCGTATCGAGTACCTTCTGTACCGGCTCAGGAATGGGCAGCTGAAAGAGGCATGCAGCCCCGGGATTGAGCGTGTCTTCTTTTTTTCCGATTTCTTTTTCCATATCGACGGCTCCTTTCTTCGTTTTCTGTATAGCTTTGCGCCCTAAATTTCTGACTTCACTTTATCATGCGGCTGTTTTCACTTTATCACGGGGGAATGCCCGTGACGATCTCTGCATTTTCGGTTTAAGCCGGAATAGCTGTACACCCTCCGGCGGCAGAAAAATCGTTCCGGAAAAGACGATTTGTCCTGCGCCCGGGCATAAAAAAATCCCTCCAGAAAGAGGGACATATCATTCGGGATCAATACGGTATGCGGCTTACGAGCGGCTTCTGGAACATTTTGCGGCGAAGCTTGCAACCGCGCTGGTCAGGCATACGAAGAGAAGCGCCCAGCCGCAGGGGACCAGGAAGAAAGGTTCATGAAGAACTCCCTGGGCATCCAGTGTTGAGCCGATCAGGGCGAAGAGTCCAAAGCAGAGTACGGCTGCGATTCCGGAAATCAGTGCCGTCCATTCCCAGACTCTGGAAGCTGAGTGTTTTCCCGATCTGGCAAGGTTTGCGTTCATAGGTATTTCCTCCTTTTTTTCTGGGAAATCTAAGTCTACGATACCGATCCAGGAGATTCGAGACAGACGCTCCCATCTTTTCGCACCATGGGAGAGCTCCTGTCGATATCGACCCTCTACTCTAGTCATCTTCGTTCGAAAAGGTATTGCTTTGCCTGAGATTTTTCAAGACGCAAACGAAAAAGCTTCTGTGCAGAGATTCGCATACGCCTGCACAGAAGCTTTCGGTTTTTGAGTGTTTTTTAGATGCAGCGATGGGTCTTAAACTAGAACGCGCGCACGTAAATCGGTTTGGAAGTACGGGCGATATCCTGTCCGAGCTTGGAATCGCTGAACATGAATTCGAGTTCCTGATCTTTTACGACGCCGCGGATGGCCGCAGTCAGACGTGTGAAAATACCAGTGTCTTTTTCGTTGGCATCCACCAGGATGAACAGCGTTGTATCCGGTTTGTTCGGATCTTTCAGACGCTCCTTCATGTAAATGGCGTTGATCGCCTTGTCATGGAAGCCGGCTGAAATCAGAGCCGCTTCGAGATCCTGCTGGTCGCCCGTAAGGTCGCGCAGGTATACGTTACTGTTCTGGGCCAGGTTTTCCTGTTTGAGCGGTGTCTTGTAGGCATCCGCAAAACCGATCAGGAAATCGGACGGGAAGCGTACGTTTACGCCAGCCGGGTCAACGACAATGCCGTCGACATCGCCTTTCGCGCTTCTTACCATCGGCAGGAACTGTTCCGAAGAAAGCAGCAGGCAGTTTACGCCCGGTTCGCCGAAAGCGTTTTTCATTTCGGCAACACTGGTGAATACCGGGAACATTTTCGTTCCGTCCTGACTTGCAGCCGTCATAAATGCCATTTTGGCATCTTTCGGGAACTGAATTTTTCCGTTCTCCAGTTTGGTCGGTTCCTTATCCCATTTGGCAGGGACATACACACGGGTATCCATGAGCGCCTGTCCTGCTTTGAGCAGGTCTTCGTCCGCATGGGTTTCCTTCATTCGGACAAGCGCTTCGAGCAGAATGTCGTTCTGATATTGTTCCATAATTATTCTTCATTTCCTCCAACAGCAGCTTCCTCGAAGAGAATGGATGGAGCGGCTGTGCTGCGCATTTCCCATTTCAGGTCATCGCCGACAGCCTCTACATGATTCATCAGATCGATAAAGTTTCCGGCTACAGTAATCAGAGTCAGCGGACGAACTTTCCGGCCGTTTTCCACCAGATAGCCCTTGGCCTGTAAAGAAAAGTTCGTACTGACAAAATCAATGCCGGCATGCATTCCCGCAAGTTCGCTGATCACTACACCATTGTCCATTTTTTTCAAAAGAGAGTCAAAAGAATTCGGGCCCGACACAATATAAAGGTTCATGCTGGAAACGGTAGTTGCACCGCCGCCGGAACGGAATCCGTTGCCGGTGGATTCGGCATCCATTTTCAGCGCAGACTTGGTGTTGTGGAGAACGGTTTCAAAAACGCCGTCGCGAACGACTGTTTTTGTATATGTCGGACGGCCTTCGTCGTCATAGTTCCGTAAGAAGAGCGCGTCTTCATTGCGCGGATCGTCCACGATCGTGATCTGATCCGAGAAGATTTTCTGGCCGACCTTGCCGCATAACGGCGAAATGCCGCGGGCGATCGACGTACCGTAAAACATCCCTTCCAGGCAGGAGAAGAGCGTCGACATGGCTTCGTTGTTGAAGATGACTTTGCAGGTGCGGCTGCTCAGCGATTTGGCGCCGATCTGGTCCTGCACGCGCGTAACCAGACGCTTTACGAACGCGTCCTGATCGAAATCATCGAGATCGTAGACGATTTCTACACGGTAGTCGTCATATACTTCCCCGTTATCGCGCATCGTAATCTGCGCGGCGATCACCTGATACTGGTAGGCGCTGGACACTTCCGTCCCCAGCGAGTTGGTCAGCTCGCTGCTCACTTCGGCGCTTTCAAAAGAAAGTTCATTGACCAGACTGACGCGGCTGTCGGCAGCCAGAAGCTTGTCTTCCAGAGACGCGAGCACTTCCTTAATGTGCGCCGGATCGGCCGGTTTCCAGGTCTTTTTCGAAATGGTCTCTTCGCATTCCATCGGTCCGACAAGAACGTCCTTTTCCGATTCCGAAATGCGGTCGGCATTATCGCGAAGCTGACCGAGAATTTCGTCCATGTCTTCGTCTTCGATTTTTTCGAGCGATGTCGAAACGATTTTTCCATTGGCCATGGCGCGCAGCGAAGTGGAAAGAATACGGGATGTCGTAAACGAATCCATCGTATGGTCAAACCACTGCAGAGAACGGGACGTCTGCCGCGTCTGCGCGATTTCGAGGCCTTCCAGTCCAAGCTGGGCTGACCGTTCAATCCATGCCTGCTTATTCATTTGCGGTACCTCCTACAGTAATGGAGCTGACCCGGATGGCCGGCTGGCCGACATTGGTCGGAATCGATCCGGAAACCGATCCGCACATACCCTGCGCGAGTTCCAGGTTGTCGCTGACCATATCAATGTTCTGAAGAATTTCTGCACCGCTTCCGATCAGCATGGCGCCGATAACGGGATCGGTGATTTTTCCGTCTTCAATCAGGTAGCCTTCGTTTACGCCGAAGTTGAATTCACCGGTGTTCGGATTGACCGAACCGCCGCCCATCGAACGGCAGTACAGACCGAAGGAAATGTCCTTGAACATGTCTTCTTTCTTATCCGTTCCCGGTGCGATGAACGTATTGCTCATGCGGCTTGTCGGTTCGTACTTGTACGATTCGCGACGGCCGCTTCCCGAAGACGGCGTATTCATGCGGCGGCCGTTAAGACGGTCAACCATGTACTGGGTCAGAACGCCGTGATCGATCAGCAGGCGTTTCTGCTGCGGGTTGCCTTCGTCATCCATGTTCTGGGAACCCCATTCGCCCGGAATCGTTCCATCGTCCCAGGCGCTGACTTTTTCGCTGGCGATTTTTTCGCCTTTCCGGTTGGAAAATACCGAAAGTTTTTTGGCGACGCTGGTCGCTTCAAGGGAATGGCCGCAGGCTTCGTGGAAAATGACGCCGCCAAAGCCGTTATCAATAATGACCGGCATCACACCGCTGGGCGCCGATTTGGCGCGAAGCAGTACGAGGGCAATTCGAGCCGCCTCTTTCGCCATCTCTTCTGGCGAATGGTCACCTTCAAAATATTCAAGGCCTTTGGAAGCGCCCGGTGCAGTGTAGCCGGACTGCACATTGTCGCCTTCGCGCGCATACGCCTGAACGGCCATACGGCTTCTCTGTCTTGTATCCGCCTTGAACAGACCGTCCGAATTGGCGATCTGCACGTCCTGATGAATGGACGACAGCGAAGCGCTGGCTTTAAAAATCCGTTCATCATAGCCGCGGGCCGTCTTGATGGCCCGATCGAGCAGAGCGAGTTTTTTCTCGTCTTCCGTCTTGAACGGGTCCTGTTCGACTGGGGAAATGTTTTCCGCCCGGCTCAGTTCATTCAGAACGACGTTTTTTCCCTCTTCTTTTTTCCCGATGGCGCTTCGCAGATCGTCTACGATGCCCTCGAGAACTTCCATATCCATTTCATCGGTGTAGCCGTAAACCGATGAAGTTCCTTTATACAGACGAATCCCCGCTCCGGCGCGTACGCTCGCGCTGATATTCTCAACGTTGTCATCGAGCTGCGTCA
This sequence comes from Allobaculum sp., assembly GCF_047010065.1. Lineage (NCBI taxonomy): Bacteria > Bacillati > Bacillota > Erysipelotrichia > Erysipelotrichales > Erysipelotrichaceae > Allobaculum > Allobaculum sp. The sequence goes on along the minus strand of NZ_JBKXLD010000071.1, from coordinate 7,198 downwards.
TCGACTGCGTGTGGGTTTCTTCTTCAAAAATCTCCGCAAAATCCGCTTCCGATTTCATGGCGCGGTTCAGGAGTACTTCTACTTGTTCTTTTTTGAGCATTTTTATCACTCCTCTATCTTTTCAGTATACCGCAGGACACAAGCCCTCTTCCACAAGGGGCAGAGCGGCCTGGATCTGCCGGTGCTTTCTGTCCATTCGGCTATAAATTCGTATTACGTTCTCATTTTATAGCCTTCTATATTTTATTTTTTTCTTTTTTTTGTTTTTCCTGTTTGCATCTCAGAGGTTTTTCTTATAGTATGAATAAGCTGTTTGACAGCAATAAAGATTTTCAAGTCATATTCAAACTTTGCGCCATTAGCTCAATTGGATAGAGCGTCTGACTACGGATCAGAAGGTTGTGGGTTCGACTCCTGCATGGCGCGCCATTTATCGGGACGTAGCACAGCTTGGTAGTGCACCTGGTTTGGGACCAGGGGGTCGCAGGTTCGAATCCTGTCGTCCCGACCATTTTATTATTTTGGCTAGGTAGCTTAGTTGGCTAGAGCATCCGGTTCATACCCGGAAGGTCGTGAGTTCGAGTCTCACCCTAGCCACCATTTCTTATGTTTTATTTTTCATGGACCCTTAGCGCAGTTGGTAAGAGCAGCTGGCTCATAACCGGATGGTCGCGGGTTCAAGTCCTGCAGGGTCCACCAGTTACCTACAGTCCTTAAGGAATGTTGTTGCAGGAGCACCGATTGATTTCTGAAAAAAGTGATAAAATTTCTTGCATCCAGTCATCCTTTCGGTTATTATATCTAAGTACATCGCGGGATAGAGCAGTCTGGTAGCTCGTCGGGCTCATAACCCGGAGGTCGTTGGTTCAAATCCTTCTCCCGCAACCATGTGGTCTCTTAGCTCAGTTGGTAGAGCAAAGGACTGAAAATCCTTGTGTCGTTGGTTCGATTCCGACAGAGACCACCACTTTGTAAATCACGCACCCAATTCGGGGTGCGTTTTTTTATGCCCGGTTCTGGTCATAGCCTTGCCCTCTTCATTCGACCCAGAATACCGAAATCTTAAATTCTCTTCCATACAGACAAGGCCCCGGAATCCATAGACAGGATCCGGGGCCTCTATTCTTCTGCTATTCTTCGATTTTTATTCAAGTTTTCTGTCTGTTTTCGCTTTTCTGGATCGAGCTTGCCTATCCGATTCGTCCGGCACGCTTTGCAACTTCTTCCGGATCCGCCAGGCACTCAATTTTGTCCAGCTTTCCCTTCTCGTCAAACGTGCAGATCATCGGAACGCCCGTTGGCGGTTCATAGATCAGGGAAATGCCAAGATCGCGTTCGACGTCTTTCAAGTCCTTATTGGCGTCTTCAATCAAATATTTCAGCAAAACGCCAAGGATGTTTCCATGCGCCGCAATCAGTACGGTCTGCTCCTTTTCCAGACAGGGGACGACTTGTTCCCTGTAAAACGGAACGATTCGATCCATCGCCATCTGCATAGATTCGCCAAGCGGCAGCTGTTCTTTCGGTACATCCGCATATTCCGAAGACTGTCCAGGGGTGCGCGGATCATCTGGATCGAGCAGTGGTACCTTTGCGTCGAGTTTGCTGCGCCAGGCATCCACTCTGGCTTTTCCATATCTGGCAATTGTTTCCGCCTGGGTGTGACCCTGCAGCGCCCCATAGCTTCGCTCATTGATGTGCCACCTGCGCGTTACCGGCATTTCTTTCTGATCGAGTTCATTCAGCACATGATCGAGCGTCTGATTGGCGCGTTTGAGCCGCGAAGTGAAGGCCCGATCGATCTGGATGCCTTCTTCTTTCATCCTTTTACCGGCTTCTATAGCTTCTCGGTGTCCTTCTGGACTCAGATTCACATTCGACCAGCCGGTAAACCGTTTTTCCTTATTCCATTCGCTTTCGCCATGACGAAGCAGGATCAGTCGTTTCATACCGCAATTCCCCTTTGATTCCATACGTCTGTCCGGACGTATCGCCTGTCCGATATCCTCCCCAGCATAGCGACTCTTCCCCTTTTTTTGCGAACGCTTTGAGACAGAAAACCGCGTCCCGCAAAGCTCATGGCTTTAAAGGACGCGGTTCGTGTTTAGATTCCGTTTCTCTCAAAGATCGGAGAAAGGACAAAGCATTTCTTTACTTCAGAGAGTCAAGCTTGCCTGCAGAAGGGGTAAGACGCAGATCGAGCATCGCCTGGTTGAGCGCATCGGCTTTCTGATCAATATCTGCCTGATGAGAGGCTTTGTTATCGATGGCTTTTGCGGCATCCAGAGCGGATGTGAATGCAGAAGCGGATTTAAACTCGCTGGCATTCAGTTTGCCCGCCTCATCGATTGCGGTATGGAGGAGACTGTAATCCAGATTTGTTTCCACAACATCTTCTTCACCAGTCAGACGCATTTCGAGACCGCACGCAAATACGTAGGACTGATCCGACATACTTTCTACCGCATACAGACGAACTTTCGTCGTTTTCACCGGTGCAAAGGAAGCGTTCTTCCAGCCGTCGGTTGCTGCCCAGCTGCCAGTAGTTACGGTTTTCCATTCGCCGTTTTCATCGAGAACATCAATGCGATATTTGGTAATTCTTCCATTATCGCCGCCGGTCATTCTTGGAAGATAGCGCAGACCGTCGACCATGTAGTCGCCGTCGATCGCGAACTCTGCCCAGAGGTCGTCACGGTTGGTTCCCTTGTAACTGGAATGCCAGTCTGTGGACGTATTGTTATCGAGCAGACGTTCTGGTCCATGGTTAGGTTCGGTTGAGCCGGCTGCTGCGGTCAGCTTTTCAACCGGAATATCTCTGGAATCGTCTTCTGGATCCATAACTCCAAACAGGATGGTGTATTTCGAAATCTTGCTTCCGTCTTCGGCTTCAACGAGGATCACCTGTTTCTTGTTTTCAGCCGGAAGCATTGTAACGGCACCGTTGCCTTTGGACACCGCTTCAACGGCAGCGGTCTGTTTGGACGTCGGGATTTCCTTAGAAGCGAGGAGATCTGCCGAAACCGCGGTTCCGTCAATCGTCAGGGTGTCCAGTTCTGCCGCCTGGTTTACAACGAGCGTGCTGGTAAAGCCGAACTGTTCCACTTCCGTAATGGCCGTGCACGGGTTGTTTCCGTTCGGCTTCTTCGTTGCGGTGTTGGTTACGGTCATGCGCAGATACGTGTAGCGCGTCGGCGCAAAGTCATAGGTATAGCACTTAACATTATTTACTTCATCGCCGATCGTTTCTTTCACCGTCAGCTCAGTCCAGTCGGTACCATTCTCACTGATTTCAAAGGCTGTTGTATTGGCATCCGGGTAGGAAGCAGACCAGCTGTCCTGAGAGAAGTGAACTTTGATCTGTCCAACCGCCTGCTGCGTATCGTATCGGAACGTGATCTGGGCCGTGTTATTTTCCGGTGTGGTGTAGCAGTAGTCATAGTTGGACCAGATGGATGTGTTCGGTCCGCCGCTCACATCCTGCTTCACGGTGCTTCCGTCAATAATGGCTTCCAGCGTATCGCTCTGCTTGTCCTCTGGAATGTTCTGGCTCAGATGAGCTGCTCCAGAAATACTGTCGCCAAGCGTCACGGTTGCATTCGCAACACGGACAAACGCTTTGACAGGAACAGACTGACCAAATACACTGGCCGTTCCGGGAATAACCAAATTGCCTGCTTCTGCAAAGGCGGAATCGTCTGGCATCTGCCAGTCTACCGCAAAGCTTGCATCCAGAATTTCGCCATCGTTCAGAACCGCGCGGCGGCTTTCCGGAAGTACTGGAACCGTTCCTTTGGAAACGGCTGTCGATACGTTCAGAAGAGCAGCCACCTGATCGATGACATAGACGCTTACCGAAACTGTATGGCCTTCTGCCGTTCCGCTTACAGTAAAGTTGCCGGATTCAGCTACCTGGTCGTCCGTAATCGTATCCCAGGTCACGGCCACATTCTCAGAGGTGCCGTCTGCATAATTCGCTTTAACGGCAGATGGAAGAACGGGTTTTTCCCCTTTCTTCACATAGTAGTTGCGGGAGTATTCAAAACTGCTCAGCGCTTCGCCGCCTCCACCTTCAACTTCGCTCGCATTGAGCATGATCGTCTTGGATTCAAGACCGTCAGCGGATGCGGTCACTTTAATGTCTCCGGCTTTTCCGTTGGAACGGATGATGGCGACAAGCTGACCCGCCTGCGCTTTTCGGTTGTCGTCGCGATAGCTCTGCTGATCCGGCTGAACACCGTTATCGAGAGCAGCCAGTTCACCGGCGCCTTCTACGCGAACCGTGACTTTATTTTTTGCGGAAGGAACAATCCGTCCTTCAGAATCGGTAATATCAATCGTTACATAGGACAGATCGACACCGTCGCCTGCAATATTCGGACGATCGGCTGTCATATCGATTGCCGATGCCGCGCCGGTTGTTTCTACAGAACTGCGGCCAACCGTTTCCGTTGTGATTGGATTTCCGGACTTGTCGTAGGCAACAGCTTCAATCTTGCCGTTCGCATACGGAACCTTCCAGGTGCGATACAGATTGCGGTGGGTTGTGCTCTCCTTATCGCTTCCCTCATACATCTGGTAGGTGTAACCAGCGGCTGTCGTATGCTCCGTCATGGTTTTCTTGCCCAGAGACTGACGTGTCGTGCTTCCAGCCGCTGTAAAGAACAGTTCGACTGTCGGTGCATCGGAATATACAACGACCGGAACATCTCCGTTTCCGTTATTGACAACTACATCTTTATTCCATGCGGGGAGAACATGAAGTGTTGTTTCGTGGTCATTCCAGAGACTCTGATACAGGTAGTAGTTGTCTTTGGGCAGACCCGCGGTATCCACAATGCCGAAGTAGGAGTTTTTCGGCGAACGGTTACCGTCGGTAAATCCAGTACCTACTCCATTTTTTGGCGTCGGTTCGCCGAGATAGTCGAAGCCGGTCCAGACAAATTCGCCGCCGTTGTAGTCGTTGGTGATAACGGTATACCAGGAGTCGCTCGCTGTATGGCCCCATCCGACCGCGGAATAATCATAGCTGGTCAGAAGATTGTCCGCGTTGAGCGCACTGCTAGAGAGTACGTTGTATACGCCGCGGGAATTGATATGGGACGCCGTTTCGCCTCCGTACACTTTCCAGGTTGGATTCTGGCTTCGTTTGGAGTTGTACTGCGATGTGACGGTGTAGTTAAAGCCGATCAGACCGCCTCTGTTTGCGATCGCGTTGGCTACCGCGTCTTCCTGCGTTCCGCTCTTCAGACGGTTTCCGCCAAACGTAAGGAACTGTCCGGTATCGTTGGCTTCGACCACATCCATAATCGCATTGGCCAGTCGGGCACTCTGCGCGCTCCAGTCGTAGGACCCTTCAAAAATTTCATTGCCGAGCGAATACATGAGGACAGACGCTTCGTTGCGGCTTTCCTGTACGGCAGCCCGGGTATCAAACTCGAACCACTTGTCATCCTCTTCTTTATTCAGAATTTCGTTGTCGGCGTCGACCGTCTGTTCAAAGAAGCGCGCATAGTCGTTGTAGTTGCCGTTCTTGGCACCGATCCAGCCGTCAAAAAGTTCATTGATGACCATGATGCCTTCGCGGCTGCACACTTCAAGCAGGTAAGGATCAGCCGGGTTATGCGTCACGCGGATGGCGTTGGCTCCCATTTCCTTCAGGATCTGCACCTGACGCTCGATGGCGCGCTTTTCAGCGGCGGAACCTAAAGAACCCTGATCGTGGTGCATGCAGACGCCTTTAAACTTCATTTTTTCGCCGTTCAGCGAGAAGCCAGTGTCTTTGTCGTAAGAGTAGTAGCGGTAGCCGAAGGTCGTCTCGGTTGTATCAACAGTCTTGCCGCTTTCAACAACTTCGGTTTTCAGCGTATAGAGCGCTGCATGTTCGTCTTTGGCGAGATTGGTTTTCCAGAGTGTCGGGTTGTTAACCATGACATCCAGCGCAACATTCTGCTTTTCGCCGGCCGTCAGTGTTACATCTTTCGATGCTGTACCAACCGCATTGCCGCTTCCGTCAAGTACGGTCTGTTTTACGGTAATCGTTTTGGAAGCGCTGGAATCGTTGACGATATCTGCAGCCGCATGCGTTGTTACATTGCCGCCTTTTTCGGTCTCCAGGTTTGGGGTCGTTACCGCAATGCCGTCATAGCCGACATGAACGTCATCCGTAATCGTCAGCGTAACGTCACGGTAAATACCGCTTCCGGAATACCAGCGGGAAGACGGAGTCTGATGGTTTACACGTACAGCCAGTACGTTTTCGCCGTCTTTATTGAGGTAATCGGTCAGATCAAAGGCAAAACCGGTGTAGCCATAGGGGTGGCCGCCGAGTTTGTGTCCGTTGATGTACACTTCGCAGTCCATGTAAACGCCGTTGAATTCGACAACCATGCGTTTATTAAAGTCTGGGGCAACGGTGAATACCTTGCGGTACCAGCCCACGCCGCCGAGCTTATAGCCGCTCTCGGCTTCACCGGCCGGAGTATAGTCCTGGTCGATGGAATAGTCATGCGGAAGGTTTACGCTGTCCCATTTGGAGTCGTCAAAGCTGCTGTTCTGGGCATTCGCCGGGTCGGATAAGGTGAACTTCCAGTTTGCATTCAGGTTCACGGTTCGCTTATCGGAATCGATCACGCTTACAGGAACAACTTCAGGTTCGGACACCATCTGATTGGAATCCGAGTTTGCTTCTTCAGCAGACACAGGCAGAACCATCTGCATCGAGACGGAACTCATCGCCATCATTCCGCCAAGCAGACTTCCGCCAATGCGTCGAAGCCATTTCGTATTTTTCATCTTTTTTCCTCTTTTTTGTCCCAATCCGTACAAATCTTGATCGGGCACTTCAACGTTTTTATTATAAAAGAATCTTAATCGCAAATGAAAGCCCTTTTAAAGCTCCCTATGTTCATTTGGACGGTGACAGCCAGACTGTTTCGTACTCAGGATCGGTGCCGGATCCAGAAGATCTTGGTCCGGATAACGCGCTGCCGGCGCTTCCTTTTTCCTTTTATTCCCCTCGGGGAAAGCCTCTGGAATGCCTGTATTTTTCAAAAAGGGCGGACGTTATTTTATTTTTGAATTTGTGTCTTTAGAGTTGTCAACGGGTGAAGGTTTGCTATAATAGACCATGCGTTAACGAAGTGCGCCATTAGCTCAATTGGATAGAGCGTCTGACTACGGATCAGAAGGTTGTGGG
>NZ_JBKXLD010000070.1:0-12083 GCF_047010065.1 Allobaculum sp. | reverse complement strand
TTGGCGGACCCAGTCAGCTCGATCATTACAAAGCCGGCAAAATTCTGGCCCAGGCGGCGAAAAACCTGAACCGGAAAGTGGCGGTTGTCGCTTCCGGCGATCTTTCACATTGCCAGAAGGAAGGCTCCAGCTACGGCTTTAAAGCCTGCGGTCCGGTGTATGATGCCAAAATCATGGACGTCATGGGCAAAGGCGATTTTAAGACACTCGTAGAAATGCCGGAAAACGAAGCCGAAGATGCCATGTCCTGCGGTCAGAAACCGTTCTGCGTTATGGCCGGCGCATTAGACGGTCTGATGCCAGAGTCGAAAGCCCTCGCGCACAGCGCGGAATTTGGCGTGGGCTATGGCATCTGCACGTATACCCATCTTAAGGAAGAGGAAAGCCGCAAGCTGGAAGAAACGATTGAAAACGACTTAAAAGCCAGACGGCACGCCAAGCGGATGAAAGAAGATGTCTACGTTCGGTTTGCGCGCAAGAACATCGAATCGTTTGTTCGCGACGGCAAGACGGTCAGTCTTTCCGCCCACAGCGGTCTGCCCGAAGAAATGTTAAAGGACCGTGCCGGTGTCTTTGTTTCTATCCATGAATTTGGAAACCTGCGCGGCTGCATCGGAACGATTGCTCCGGTTCATGAAAATATTGCCGCGGAAATCGCGGCCAATGCGGCTTCTGCCTGCTCCGCGGATCCGCGTTTTCCAGCCGTTCGTCCTGACGAACTCGATTACCTGGACATTAACGTCGATGTTCTGACCAAACCGGAACCGTGTACGAAAGACCAGCTGGATCCGAAAAAGTACGGCGTCATCGTCCGTCAGGGTAATAAACGGGGCGTTCTGCTTCCGGATCTGGAAGGCGTAAACAGCGTGGACGAGCAGATTTCCATCGCCATGCAGAAAGCCGGCATTCCGGCGCATGCAGACGATGTCGAACTGGAACGTTTTGAGGTCGTACGTCACGTATGAAATGCGACGTCTGCTTCCGGAAATGCGATCTGAAAGACGGCCAGATCGGGTTTTGCAAGGGGCGGGAAAATCGAAACGGTAAAATTGTTCCCCGCAATTACGGCCGCATTTCTTCCGCGGCGCTCGATCCGATTGAAAAGAAGCCGCTTGTCGATTTTTACCCCGGCAGTCTGATTCTCTCGGTCGGCAGCTACGGCTGCTCCCTTCGCTGTCCGTTTTGCCAGAATCATGAAATCAGCCAGCAGGATCTGGAAGGGCAGTGTGAAACGGTAACTCCGCAGCAGCTCGTCGACAAGGCCCTTTCTCTTGTGCCGTACGGCAATATCTGCATCGCCTTTACGTACAACGAACCGCTTATCGGTTACGAGTTCGTACGGGACAGCGCCCGGCTTGCCAAAGAGAACGGTCTTAAGACCGTCCTGGTCACTTCGGGAAATGCGTCCGAAAAAGTGCTCGATGAACTGCTTCCGTATATCGACGCCTATAACATCGATCTCAAGGGATTTACCGACGACTATTACCGCTACGTCGGCGGAAATCTGGACATGACCAAATGCTTTATTGAAAAAGCCGCTAAGGCGGCCCATGTCGAACTGACGACGCTCATTGTTCCTGGAAAAAACGATTCCGTTGAGGATATGGAACGCATGGCCAAATGGATCGCTTCGATTTCGCCGGATATCGTTTTGCATCTCAGTCGTTATTTCCCCCGCTATCACGAAAAAGAAGACCCTACGCCGATCGAAACCTTGAAAAAACTGCAGAATACTGCGAAGAAATATCTGAAAACGGTCGTTCTCGGCAACGTCTGACACGTTAATTAAGTATTAAATTCAGATAAAGAAATCATCTCAAAAAGACACGAAAAAACCGGGTTCCCGTAAGAAGAATCCGGTTTATAAAATGGGTGACAAATGATCTAGTAAACGTAAGGATTGGCCAGGTCGCGACCTCTGCCGCGGCGGGGAATCAGGGCTGTGATTTCGTCGTGGTCGTATCCAACCGCCATGCTGCGTTCGGAAAGAAGAATCGGACGCTTGAGAATGGACGGATTTTCGTGGATGAAACTGGTCAGTTCAGAGATCGTCATATCGTCAATTCTTCCGTTAAGCAAAGCATAAGTCTTGGAACGGGTAGAAATGATGTCCTCTGTTCCGTTTTCGCAGCGGGCCATCAGATATTTAATCTCCTGCTCGGTCAGATCAGACGAGAAGACGTTTTTTTCAATATAATGAATATGATTTTCATCGAGCCATTTTTTGGCTTTTCGGCAGTTTGAACAGCCGGGGGAAGTATAGAACAATACGGTATTATTCATACGGCTGAATTCAGCTCCTTTCTTAGAGTTCTTAACAGCGAATTAATCCTATCCAAAGGGTAGGCAAGATACAAGACCGATTCAAATTTCACTTTGAAAAACCGCAATTTTAAAGATGAAAGCGCTCCGCATTTTTAAATTACGGAAAATTGTGTGATAGAGTGTTTTATTCACCCTCAGAAAACGATCGTAAGGGAATCGTTTCCTTCTTTATATAAGCGTCTTTTTTCGAATCTTCTACGATCAAAGAGGCGGGTCAGATTGTACCTGTCCGAAAAAGTGATATATTAACAAAGTAATTTTTGAAAGGATGAATTATGGGAAGACATTTTGAAGTGCGTGCAGCAGCCATGGCCAAAACTGCCGCCGCCAAAGCAAAGGTATACTCCAGATACTCGAAAGAAATCTTAGTGGCCGCAAAGAGCGGTGTCCCTGATCCCGATATGAACCAGGCGCTCAAAAAGGCAATCGCCCGCGCCAAGGCTAACTCCGTCCCCTCCGATGTCATCAAACGTGCCATTGATAAAGCAAAATCCTCTGCGGATGAAAGCTTCTCGGCAGCTCGTTACGAAGGATTCGGCGCCGGCGCCGGCTCCACCATCATCGTCGACTGCCTGACTGACAACGCCAACCGCACTATCGCAAACCTGCGTGCCTGTTTCAACAAGTCCCATTCCAAAATGGGCGTAAACGGATCCGTATCCTTCGGCTACGAAGATCTCGGCGTCATTGTTGTTCCGTTTGAAGACGAAGATGCCATGATGGAAGCCATGCTCGAAGGCGATATCGATCTGCGCGATGTGGAAGTGGAAGACGGCTACATGACCGTTACGGTCGATCCGACTCAGCTCGATGAAGCCAAGGAAGCCATCGATAAGCTGATTCCGGATGTAAAATACGAAGTTCTCGAACGCCGCATGGTTCCAAACGAAACCGTTGAGCTCGAGGGCGAAGATCTCGAACTGTTCCGCCGTCTGCTGACTCTGCTTGACGAAGTCGATGACGTACAGAACGTTTACCACAACGTATCCAATATCTAGTTTTCAAGGAAAACAGAGTTTAAACGGCTTTTCCATCGGATTCTCACGGCCTGCGTCCGGAAATTCGGCTTGAAAAAGCCGTTTTTATATTGCTCGAATGGTTTGTCCGCTTATTGTTGAAGCGGAAGCAAAGGAACACGACGCAGACGGGAAAATTTCCGCTTCTGCGGCGTGTTGCTGCATATTCTGCCTGCGGCATGGAACTGAGCTCTGATCCTGAGGGCAGGAGTGTACGGCTTTACTTCTGGTCTTCGACTTTTTGCCAGAGCCGGTCTTCCTTGCGGTTGGTCAGCGCAAGCTGAAAGTTTTCTTTAGCCATCGGATAGTGTGCATACAGCTCGTTTAAAAGCTCCTTCATTTCCTGACGCTGTGAATGGCCGTCGTTTGGACAGACGGGTTTCACGGCAGGAATCTCATTGTCCCGGCACGCTTTGATGATTTCTTCTTCCGTGGCGTAGACGAGCGGACGAATGAGCGTAACGTCCGTTCTGGACATGTACTGGCTGGGCGAGAAGCAGGCGAAGCGTCCGCCGTGAATGAGATTGAGCAGGATGGTTTCCGTCGCATCGTCGGCATGATGACCGAAGACGACTTTATTGCAGCCAAGCTTTTTGGCTTCTTCGATGAGTGTTCCTTTTTTGAGCGTGGAACAGAGCGAACAGGAAATCCGATCGCCCTGCAGATTTTCGGGAAGATTTAAAATATCGAAAATGCGGGTGTCGACAATGTGAAGTTCAAGATTGTATTTCTCGGCGAATTCTTTCATGAGCTCGGTTTCCTTGCTGGAAAAGCCGACGTCGATATGAATCGCGCAAAGGGAAAAATCCTTTCCCTTGAATTTCTGATACATGCTCAGCGCCAGCCACAGCAGCATGGAATCCTTGCCGCCAGAAAGAGCTAGGGCGAGCATATCGCCAGGTTCAATCAGGCGAAAGTCCTGATCGGCCAAGCGGATTTTTCGAAGTAGAGTCTGCAGTTTCATAAATATGGGTTTGTGTTTAACCTTTCGGGGAAAAGACAGACGGCAGGCTGCCCGAGCGGCATACGGCAAGGTCGCATGTGCCCCTTGAATGCTTTCCTGCATGGAAAACGTCACCAGCAATTTTTCGCAAATGCAATGGCTGAAGGGAGGGTGCGGAAAGGGGACAGGTCTGTCTGTTTTGATGTTTGTTCGGAATTGCTTAAAATAGCGGTATGGATGGAATTCTTGTAATCAACAAGCCGGCGGGGATGACGAGTTTTGATGTCATTGCCCGGCTTCGTAAACAATATAAACAGAAAAAATTCGGCCACGCCGGCACTCTGGATCCCATGGCTTCCGGCGTTCTGGTCGTTCTCGCCGGCAGAGCCTGCAAGCTTCTGCCGTTTTTAAAAGATACCGATAAAGAGTATATCGCGCGCTGCGAACTTGGCGCTTCTTATGACACCGATGACATCACCGGAAAGCTCGAAGCGATTCGCCCGGTCACTCTGGATTTTGATGTGCAGAGTCTTCTGGATTCCTTTAAAGGCGAGCAGCATCAGCTCGTTCCCAAAGCAGCAGCTAAAAAGGTGGACGGAAAGAAGCTGTATGAATACCTGCGAGAAGGTAAGGAAGTCCCCAAAGTGTATTCGGATATTACCATTTACGATATCCGTGCCCTGGATGTGCCCCAATGGATGGACGATTTCGTGACGCTTGCTTCTGAAGAAAAGACAGAAGCAACCGAGGGGGAAGCAGCTGAGAAGGAACAAAATGAACAGATCGAACTGGAGGAAAGAGAATCCGTTCAGAAAGCGGATTTCTCGTTCTGGGTTTCATGCTCTTCCGGTACGTACGTTCGCTCCATCTGCCGGGATTTTGGCGAAAAGAGCGGAAACCTCGCCGCAATGAGCGCCCTGCAGCGAACAAAAGCCAACGGCTTTACGATTGAAGAAGCCGAAGACTTAGAAGCACCAGAACATACGCTTCATCCGATGGACCGGCTCCTGGATCTGCCCAAAGTCGATTACGAAACACCGGGCGATATTCGAAACGGAAAAACGATCCATTTTCAAAGCGAATACGATCAGGTTCTGATGATGGACGGAAACGAAGTTCTCGCCATTTATACGCGAAAATTCAGGGACCGGGATCTGTTTTCCTGTACAAGGGGGCTCTGGCAATGAAAAGCATACGCATAGAATTCGATCAGATTCCGGCTTTAGAGAAAAGCGTCTGCGCCCTTGGCTATTTTGACGGCGTCCATCGAGGACACCGGCAGCTGATGGAGGCGGCGATAGCCAAAGCCAAAGCCGCCGGAATACAGAGTGCCGTCCTGACGTTTGATCCGGACCCCTGGCAGGTGCTGAAGCCGAATGCGGATCTGCATCATCTAAGCGATCTCGAAGACAAGGCGATGATTCTCGAGTCGATGGGCATCGACTGCTTTTACATCGTGAACTTTACCCGGGAATTCGCGGGCCTTTCCAACGAACAGTTCCATCAGTTTTTAAAGGATCTGAACATTACAGAAGTCGTCTGCGGCTTTGACTACACGTACGGGAAAAAGGGAAGCGGCAATATTGAAACGCTCAGAAAGGACAGCGGTCTTCCGGTCGATGTGATCGAACAGATCAGCGATCACGAAGAAAAAATTTCCTCCAGCCGGATCGAAGCGCTGATTCGCGAAGGCAATGTGGAAGAAGCCGGCGAACTGCTCGGCTATTTGTACACGATGAAAGGCACGGTGGAATCGGGCTTTCAGCGCGGCCGCAAGCTTGGCTTTCCGACCGCCAATCTCTCCTTTTCCAAAGAAGAGCTCTGCCCGGCTTCCGGCGTGTACGCAGGGTATGTTCTCGTAAAGAATCACGCGTACAAGGCGATGATCAATGTCGGCACCAATCCGACGTTTAACAACCGGGAAAAGACGATTGAAGCCCATCTGTTTGACTATTCCGGCTCCCTCTATGGCAAAAAAGTGCGCTTTCTGTTCGCCAGGCGCCTGCGTTCAGAAATCCGCTTTGCGAGCGTAGAAGATTTAAAGGAACAGCTCAGGCGGGACGAGAAGGCATCTTTAAAGGCACTAGCGTTGCCGGATGCCCGTCTGGACCATACAGTTAATTTATGGAGTTTGGATGGGCTCGATGGTATACTTGAACCGTGAAGTCAGGTGAAATTATGTCAAATCAAACTAGTGCAATGAAAGTAACGGACCAGTACGGCTCGATCGTATACAACCGTTCCGTTTTTTCTGCAATCGCCCGCAATGTGATTGATGAATCGAAAGACGTTGAAGTCGCAGAAAGCTCCAAAGTATTCCATGCCGACAAGCTTTCCTGGATTGAAGACGGAAAACTGTATATTTCCATTCCCGTTCGGCTTGGCGTAAATGCCAATGTTACGGATTTATGCGCGGCCCTGCAGAACAAGATTTACGAAAGCATTGAATACATGACCGACTACAAACCAGAATCGATTGAGATTCAGGTCGTCGGATTTATCTTTTAGGGAAATCGGCGGATTTCCCTTTTTTTGAAAGGAATACAAGACACTATGAAACAGAAAAAGACCCTGGCCGATGTTGAGCCGATGAGCCCGGAAGAACTCGAAAAAGGACTTTCGAATCTCTCTCCGTTTATTTATGACGCCATCAAGGATCGACTCGACGAAATTCCTGTGGAAATTCAGGAAGCGCTCGTACAGAAAATTCCGCTGAGCACCGATCTCATGCTGAAATACGGCATCCCGTTTAACCGTCACCAGATGCGCATTATCGCGCTGAAGGCGATCTATCAGAATCTGCTCGTCGGAACCGATATCCGCAAGGCGCTCTTTGATCTGCTTCATGGCCATAACGCCATTGACGGCTACCTGTATGAGCTTTCCATCGGCACTATGGAACACAAGGACGAATACATCGAGCTGCTCTCCTCCAAGCTGCGCAGGGACTGGACCTGGAACCGCATGCCGGTTATTGAACAGGCCATCCTTCTGATGAGCACGCAGGAAATTCTGGAAGGAATCGCCCCGAAACCTGCGGTCATCAACGAAGCGATCACGCTTTGCAAGGAGTACAGCGAGCCCGGTTCTGCCAAAATGGTGAATGCGATTCTTGATTCGCTGAAATGAAAACTATAAAAGTTTCCCAGCTGGTCACGCTGGTCAGTCAGTTTCTGACGTCGAAAGTCCATACGGACAGCGTCATGATTTCCGGCGAACTTTCCAACGTTCGCTATGTCAGCGGCCACTGCTACTTTGATCTTAAGGATGAAGAAGGACAGCTTTCCTGTACTCTCTGGCGCTCGAATGCGAGCCGGGTAGGATTTACTCTCGAGGACGGAATGGCTGTCCTTGTTCATGGAACGCTCGATCTTTACGTAAAGCGCGGTCAGCTGAAGTTCAATGTCGACCATGTAGAACTCGGCGGCATCGGCGCGCTCTATCTGCAGCTTGAAGAGCGCAAGAAACGACTGGCTGCCGAAGGTCTTTTTGATCAGGGCCGCAAAAAGCCAAGACCCGAGGAAATCAATAAAATCGCGATCGTAACGGGCAAGACGACCGCCGGCCTGCAGGATGCCCTGAAAACCATCCGTCTGCGCTGGCCGATGCTTCAGGCCACCCTGTTTCCCGCACCGGTGCAGGGAAATGACGCCCCGCCCAAAATTGTTGCGGCGCTCAAAGAAGCCGATGCGGCCGGCATGGATGCCGTTCTGCTCATTCGCGGCGGAGGAAGCTTTGAAGATCTCTTCTGCTTTAACGACGAGCAGATCGTCCGTACGCTCGCAGCCATGAAAACGTACACCGTCACGGGCATCGGCCATGAAATCGATACGTCGCTGGCCGATCTGGCCGCCGACCATCGTGCTCTGACGCCAACAGCCGCGGCGCAGTGGGTGACGCCCGATCAGAACGAAGTACGGGCCAGACTGGATGTGCTCACGCGCCAGATGGAAGAGCGGACACGCCGCCTGCTTCAGGTCAGCCGGCAAAATCTCCTGTATCTGGTCGGCTCTTCGCCCCTGTCCAATGTGCAGGGCTATCTGGAAACGCGAAGAGCACCCCTCAATGTGCAGATTCAAAAGCTTAACGGTGCCTTTGCGGCCATTCTGTCCAGCGCGCAAAGCCGTCTGGAAAAAGCTTCAGCCTTTTTGCCGGTCGAAATGGAAAATCTTTTGCGCACGCAGAAAAACCGGCTGTCGAGCACGACGTCCGCGCTCTATTTTGCAGCGCCCGTTCATCGCATTACTCTGATGCAAAATGAGATCGGCCAGAACGTGCAGAAAATGGAAAAAGCCATGGACTGGCACTATGAACGCAGCCGCAGTGCGCTTGATAAACTGGACGCGCTTTTGCAGGCGCTCTCCGTAGAGCGTACGCTTGAACGCGGCTTTTCCATCGTCCGCCAGAACGGACACGTTCTCTCTTCGGCCGATTCGCTCAAAGCCGGCGATTCGCTTGATATCCGCTTTGCGAGGGGCTCGGCTGTATCCGTGGTTCAGTCGGTTTCACCGGATCTGAAAACGGAAGGCGAAGCGCCGGACACGGATCAGTAAAAAACGCCTGGGTTCATCCCAGGCGGCAAAGGACATAAAATTTCTGAAAATAGCGTTTAAACCAAACGTCTTTGCACAGTAACCGGAAGATTCGGTTCAGTCCTCTGGATCGAATCGTTTCGTTTCCCATACAGAAAGGAGCCATACTGCCATGGTTCAAAAAACGACAGCGATCCCGGCACCGCTCGATGCCCAGGGTCAGCCCATGAGCTTTCAGAAAGCCATGAAGCGCCTGGAAGAAATTGTTAACCAGCTCAACGATCCCAATCTCGATCTGGAAACCGCGCTTGTTCTTTACAAGGAAGGCCTTCAGATTTCACAGTTCTGCTCGCAGCAGCTCGATCAGTTCCAGATGGAAATGAATCAGCTGAGCGCTCAGGCCAATCGAGGAGACGTCCATGAAGCCTGAACTGGAAACGTGTAAACAGGTGCTGGAAAAGCGCCTGGACGAAAGCATTGCCGCTTTAGAACCGTCCCGGATTCAGGAAGCCATGGGGTACGCCCTGCTTGGCGGCGGCAAGCGGCTTCGTCCGCTGCTGCTCTTTGCGGCCCTTGAGGCGTATGGTCTGGATCCCTTAAAAGGTCTGGATATGGCGTGCGGCATTGAAATGATGCATACATACTCGCTCATTCATGACGACATGCCGGAAATGGACGACGACAGGATGCGCCGCGGCAAACCGTGCACACACATTCTGTTTGGAACGGATGTCGGCCTTCTGGCAGGCGATGCCCTGCAGACGCTGGCCTTTGAAATGGCCGCAAAGGCGGAAAATCCAAAAGATGCAGCTGCACTCTGCCGCCTGATGGCGCAGAAAGCCGGCGCCAATGGCATGTGTCTCGGACAGGATCTCGATTTGTGGAGTTCGGCTTCGGATGACGAAAGCCTGGAGCAGCTCGTGCGCATTGAAACGCTCAAAACCGGCTGTCTCTTTCAGCTGCCGCTCGGTTCAGCCGCTCTTATTGCGGATCATGAAGAAGATCTGGACGCGTGGGATGAAATCGGCAGGGAACTCGGCATTCTTTTCCAGTTACAGGATGATCTGCTGGAAATGACGAGTACCGAAGAGAAGATGGGCAAGTCCCTTTCGGATACGCGCAATGACAAAGCGACCGCCCTGACGCAGTACGGAATCGATCAGGCGACGCGCAAAATCGAAGAATGCTACGCGAAAATCGATCGTACGCTGGATGCGCTCGGTCTGCAGGATCAGACTCTGCGCGAACTTTTTGATGAAATTCGCCATCGTACTCACTGATCCGAAATCAGGCTTCGGCCTGAAAAACAAACGAATTCAAAAAACTCTTAGAATACGCCTTCAGGCGATAAGGGAAAGGAGTGTTGTGATGAATCTGACCGAGCTGAAAACCTGTGACGATCTGCGCAGACTTTCCCTGAAGGAGATGGAAGTTCTGGCGCGTCAGATCCGGCTGTTTCTGCTGTATTCCGTTTCGGAAACCGGCGGCCATCTCTCCAGCAACCTCGGCGTCGTCGAACTGACGATCGCCCTCCACTACGTCTTTGATGCGTCGAAAGACAAGCTGATTTTTGATGTCGGCCATCAGTCGTATGCGCATAAAATTCTGACCGGCCGTGCCGATCAGTTTTCCACGCTGCGCCAGTTTCACGGCCTTTCCGGCTTTCAGAAACGCAGAGAAAGTCCGGCAGACCCGTGGGAAGCCGGCCATTCCTCGACGTCCATTTCGGCGGGGCTCGGCTTTGCGGCAGCCCGCGATCTGCTTCATCAGGATTACGAAGTCGTCAGCGTAATCGGCGATGGCGCGATCGGATCGGGAATGGCGCTCGAAGCGCTCAACGATCTGGGCCGCCAGCGCCGCAAGATGATTATCGTCTTTAACGACAATACGATGTCCATTTCGCCTAACGACAGCGGACTGGAAAAATCGATTACTCGTCTTAGGACGTCGAAAGTGTACCGGGATACGAAAAAGGATCTCAGTCAGTCGCTTTCCAGCTCTGAAGCCGGACAGGAAATTTTGCATTTTCTCAAGCGCAGCCGGGACATGGTCCGGCAGGCCGTTGTCGACGCGCCGCTCTTTTCGCAGTTTAATCTCAACTACATCGGACCGGTGGACGGCCACGATATCGGCGCACTCATTTCCGCGTTTCAGACGGCCAGAGAAAAAGATGAACCGGTCGTGGTGCACGTTATTACGAAAAAGGGAAAAGGCTATCCCATGGCCGAAAACGATACGATCGGTCTGTGGCATGGCGTCGGTCCGTTTGATGTGTATACCGGAAAGCCGCTGGCCGCACCGGTTCCCGGCGTTTTAAGCTGGTCGGAAGCGATCGCGCGCACGCTCATGCGTCTTCTGGCCCTCGATCCCAAGCTGGCCGTCGTTACCCCGGCCATGGCGACTGGAAGCGAACTGCTGCCCATTGCCCGCCGCTATCCGGATCGCTTTTTCGATACCGGCATTGCGGAAGAACACGCCATGACGATGACGGCGGCAATGGCTGCCGGCGGTCTGCACCCGTTTCTTTCGATTTACAGTTCCTTTTTGCAGAGAGCGTACGATCAGGTTTTGCACGATACCGCACGCATGCATCTGCCGGTCGTTGTCGGCATAGACCGCGCCGGTCTGGTCGGCGCGGACGGAGATACGCATCAGGGCATTTACGACATCGCCTTTTTGTCGACCGTTCCTGATATCGTTCTGTGCCAGCCAAAGGATGCGCTCGAAGCGCAGGATCTCCTCTATTCGGGCTTCCATCAGAATATGCCCTGGTTTATCCGCTATCCGCGTGGAAAAGTACCCTTTACGCCAAAGGAGCATCTCGCGCTCATTCCCGCTGGAACGTGGACGGTGTATTCAACGTTTGGGGATCGGCCAGCCGATCAGATCGTGATCGCCTACGGTCCGGACGTCGATCGTATTCTCGACCGGGCTCGTCAGGAAAATCTGTCCCTGATGGTTGTTAACGCACGCTTTTTAAAACCGCTCGATGACGATCTGCTCAAAAAGCTCTTTGAATCCGGCAAGCCGATTACCGTCTATGAAACGGATTCGTACGAAGGCGGACTGGCGATGCAGATTCAGGCCAGAGCCTCTGACTATAAGCGAGATATCGATGTGCTGACGTTAAAGGATGGCTTTATTGAGCAGGGAAGCGTGGAACAGCTCAAAAAGGAGCAGCACATTTCGCTCGACGATTTAATGGAAAGGCTGAAAGATCATGCGTCTTGATCAGTATCTGACCAAATAACTGCAGACGCGCACCCG
>NZ_JBKXLD010000069.1:0-12403 GCF_047010065.1 Allobaculum sp. | reverse complement strand
GAATTATCCCAAGGAGGCGGTCGAGAAAATACCCGTCTTTTATTTGACGCTTACTATAAATCGGTCAAATCCGGCTGTTCAGATAGAAGAAAAGCCGGATTTCCTGCGAAATCCAGCTGTAAGGCAAAAGGGAAAATCCGTTTTGCGAAAAATGAAACTTGTTGCTTTCTGACTATTCGTCGGCGAGGTTTTTTGGTTTGATTTCTCCGGCTTTGGTCAGCGCAAACTTGGTCAGAGACGGTCCGATCAGCTCATAAACCAGAACGCCGAAGAGAACAACGTTGCGGATCATCATGCCGTTTTCACCCATGCGGGCGCCGACCGTAGCGGCCATGCCCAGAGCGACACCAGCCTGCGGGAAGAGGGTAATACCGAGCCATTTGCGTACGGTTTTCGGCGAACCGGCAATGACGGCCGAGAGACTTCCGCCCAGGTATTTACCGAGGCAGCGCGAGAGAATGTACGTCAGACCAACAGCGAGAACGAGGATGTTGCCAAAGGCGAACAGGTTCAGTTCCGCGCCGCTTAATACGAAGAAGAGGGTGATCAGCGGAGCCGACCAGCGATCGGCACGGCTCATCAGATCTTCGGACTTGCGGCAGCAGTTGCAGAAGATGGTACCGAGCATCATGTTGACGAGCAGGGAAGAAAGACCAAAATTCATCGGTCCGATGTGAATCTGGGCGGTTGAAATGGTTACGCCCAGAATGACGAAGCTGACAATCAGCGTATTGCGGTTACGATTCGAATGGAAAATACGGGCGACATGTGTCAGGATCCAGCCAAGCAGGGCACCGATGCCCAGCGAGAAGAAGATTTCCATCAGCGGTTCAACAAAAAGGGAAACCATGTTCGCACCGTCAGGGGAACCAAGATGCATGGCTACGCCATAGGAAATCGCAAACAGGATCAGGCCGACGGCGTCATCCAGCGCAACGACAGGAAGCAGGGTCGAAGTGACGTCGCCTTTGGCTTTGTACTGACGGACAACCATCAGCGTTGCCGCCGGAGCGGTGGCCGCAGCAATTGCGCCGAGAATGAGAACGTCCGCGAGCGTCAGAATATCTGGAACGATCAGGTGTGCAACGAACAGAACGCAGTCGACGACAATCGTGGTGATGATACCTTCGAGAATACCGATCGTCAGCGCCTGTTTTCCAGTCTGTTTCAGTTCGCTTAAACGAAATTCGCTTCCGATCGCGAAAGCGATAAAGCCAAGCGCCACATTGTTAAACGGCTGAAGGACTTCTACATCCTGGAACGTATGAAAGCCAAGGCCAGGAATTTTAAGAAGACCGATGCAGCAGGGTCCAAGAAGGAGTCCGGCGATTAAATAGGATGTGACATCCGGCAGACGGAACTTGTTTCCCAGCCGGGTCAGCAGAAGACCAGCCAGCAGTGCAGTTCCAACACTTAATGCATAATTCATGCAGTTCATCCTTTCTGATTCAATAGAAGATTCATGAGCGATTTATCTGAAAGTCGGATGGTTTTGCATGCCCCAGAAGCGGAAGAAAAGCGGGGGTAGTATGGAAAACGCAAGAGCCGGCGAGTACGCTGAACCTTTCCTTAATGTATACCCGTCAATCAAAAATGTGAAATTTAGTGAATTGTTTAAGGAAATCTGAACAAAATGGGGAGGAAACACAGAATATCGTTTAAAAAGTACAGAAAACCATTCCCAAAGTGAATCAACGGCTTCAATTCGAAAAGTTGATGAAGCTGACTTTATAAAACCTTAAATTCAGAATGCGTCGTCGATCAAAAATCGCTCCGGTTCTGCTAGTTTACAATCTTGCAAAGGATGCGAAATCTGCCAGCCTGTACCGGGCTTGAGACTGCTCAAAAAGCAATAAGACAAGAACCGCAGTATGGATTCATCCCACAAAAGAAAACCTTCAGGCATCTGGCTTTTCGCTCGATTTTTGCCTTCTTAAACTGGAAGCGAGGTGATAAACATTGAAAAAAGCAGCGATCCTGATTGCGGACGGGTTTGAAGAAATTGAGGCACTCGTTCCCTTTGACCTCCTCAAGAGAGCCGGAATCGTTACGGTTCTTGTAAACGTTGAAAATAAGAAACTGGCCAGAGGCAATAACGGCCTGATCATTGAAACGCCGACGGAACTGCGCGGCTATGATTTTGAAACGACCGATGCGCTGATCGTCCCCGGCGGAGACGCGTATGCGGTATTCAAGAATATTCCGCTCATTGAAGACGAAATTCGCGCCTTTGCGATGAATCCGCAAAAGGTACTCGGCGCAATCTGTGCCGGCAGCGCCCTTGCGGGAGAACTTGGCGTATACAAAAACAAAAAGTACGTCTGTGTACCTTCGATGAATGAAGACTCTTTTGGCGGTACGTTTGAAAAGAAGCATGCGGTCGTGGACGGAAATATCGTTTCCGGCATTTCAGTAGGCGGCGCTTTTGAATTCGCGTTTGCGCTGATTGAAAAACTGACCGACAAGCACAAAGCCGAAGAACTGAAAAAGGCTGTTGCCTACACGCTCTAAGATCATTTCCAGGAGCTTCCCTGAGCAGGGGGGAAGTAAAACAGAAGCCATGGCATTCCAGAATTGTAATGATCTGGAAAGCCATGGCTTTTATTGTCTCAAAATAAAGAATTGGATCGGCTTTGCCGGCTTGATCAGGATTCAATTTCCGCCAGCAGCGCGAGAAGAATTCGACCGCAGGTCAGCGCATCCGATTCCGCGCGGTGGGCCATCGGATTGATGAGTCCATAATGAGTGGCAAGCGTATCCTGCTTGTAGTTAGGCACGGTGCGAAGAGTACTGCGGGCAATGCGCAGCGTATCGAGATAGCGGAAGTTTACCGAAAAGCCCTGTCGATTGCAGGCGGCGCATAAAAACGAAAAGTCAAACGCCGCATTGTGTCCGACAAACAGAAGATCGTAACCGGAAAAGCGATTCAGAAACGCGAAGAGTTCAAGCAGAGCTTCTCTTTCATCCGGCGCATCCGCGACCATGTCATCGGTAATGTGATTGACCATCGACGCGCCGATTGGAATCGGTCTGCCTGGATTTACGAAGGTATAGAAGCGTTCCGCCGGCTGCCCATTTCGAAAAGCTACTGCACCGATTTCGACGATCCGATCGGAATCGGGGGAAAGACCGGTCGTTTCCAGATCCAGCGCAATATAAAACCGATGAACCTGTTCAAAATGGCGGTTTGTCAGCCGCACATATTCTTTCGTAGCTCCAAATCCCTGTAAATCCATAGTAAACGACCTCCTGATCCGTTCATTTTGCTTTAGGTATGACCAGTCTCATCGATTCGCTCGCTTTTGGCAGCTATGTTTATTGCCAGAGGACGCTTTGAATTTCAGTGACTGTACTCGGCTTTTATAATACCGGTCTCATCGTAATAAAGCTCGATTTTATACTTATGGCCATGATCCGTATACTGCGCCAGAATTCTTGAGGATTCATCTTTGAACAGAACGTCATGCGCCTGGATTGTCTCGTGAAATATCTTTTGCGGAGCAGCCGTCTGGCATCGTCTGGACCAGGCGCATTCTCCCGCAAACTGTTTTGCACGCTCGACAATTGCCAGATCGATGTCCGATCGTCCGGATGCCGCAAGCAGAGCGCTGCGCGCCTGCAGCGAAGCACAAACCCATACAGAAACCATTAAGACCAGACTGAAGAGAACGAGGGCAGGTTCCAGCGCAAATCCATTTTTCTTTTTGAACTCGACGGTACGAAATAAAGACGGATTTGCAAAGAAGCGCTTCTGCCCGCCCGGAAAATGGTGTGAGGGTTTTCGCAGACGAAAATGGGAGGACTTACTGAATCTGCCAGGTCTTCTTATGGTTTTCATACATCACCTCGAGTTCAATTTTTCCCTGATGTTCTGTGAATACCGCCGAATCGATATTTTCCATGAAGATTTCATAGCCCGGCTTTTTGACGAGACGTCTCTGATCCAGAGCAACCGTTTCGGCTTTGTCGGCCCATTGAAGATGCAGCTGTCCATTCGATACGCTCGCCTTCCAGGATAAAGAACAGAGCTCGCGAAGCTGAAGAATCGCAAACTGTTCCTGAGAATCGTCACGGATGCGCAGACTTGAAGAAAGAACACGCGTCTGTACTGAAAGCAGGGAAACACAGATCATACCGACCAGAAAGGCTAAAAGGGCTTCGCTCAGTGTAAACGCGTTTTTTCTGTGCTTTGAAGAAGACGAAGACGCCATTCGTTCGAACCGTTTCTTCACGAAAGCAGGCAAAGGCCTTTCCAAAAAGCACCCTTTTTGTTCTCGATAGCCCCAATCCCGTCTTTTCATGAGGATGTACTTTCCAGAGATTCAGAAACGCCCTTGGACAGAGCGTGTGTATACGCCTGAATACTCGTACTGAGCAGAAAGACGGAGAGCGAAAGAATGAGCAGCGCCAGAAGCGCTTCCATCAGAAGAAATCCGTTTTGCCTTTTTCGGCCTTTATGGGTGCGTATGTCTGACCTGTACGCTTTTCGAAAAAGAAAGACCGGTGAACGGGGAAATCTGGACAGGGAATGGGCTAGCTGAACAAGGAGAACCTTCTTTTTAAGGGAAGAAAAAAGATCGGTCATGGTCAATGGCCAGGGATACCTTGTTCCCGGCTGGATCCAATCCAAAACTTCGGATCCACTCGAGAATTCTGAAAAACTGGCCCGCCTCCTCAATCGATTCGGTATCCAGACGCTCCTGTCGGTCTTTAAAGAATGATCGCCAGAGCGTCTTTTTTCCTACTGTATTTGTTTTCCAGGCAAAAGGGGAAAGACAAACGTGAAGTCTGTCTTTCGGATCGTCCAATGGGCTGCAGGATCTGAATGTTATTCATACGAACGCGGTTTATGGCCCGCTTTCGATCCGTGCGCGTCCGCTTCCCAGCTGAAATACGATGCGAAATGAACTTGTTCCAGCCGAACACCGCAATGTTCCGCCTTTGGAAATCGAACCTGTTTCGTTCCAGGAAAGCTTCATAGGCGTACAGGCAAGCCCCTTAGGAAAATCAAACGATTCCTGCCCGCTAAGCATTCGATCCTTTTGAATGTCCACCGCACGCGGCTGGCGCAATGAGAAGGCCAGATACTGCTCCTGATTCACTTTTTCCAGAAGAATTCGACTCGAAAGGCCCGAACTGTCCGCACGAGGGGTCAGCGAAAAGACAGATACAGACAGGCCTATGAGCAGCAGTACAAACAGGGTTTCGCTCAGAGAAAAGGCGTTTCGTCCCCTGGGGTTCCTGAAAGCTGTCTTTCGACACTTTGTTTGACAGTCGCTGCGGCTGGTCAGAATGTGTGTTAGGCTTTTGAAACGGAAACTGCGCCTGTCCATCCTCAGAAATTCAATCCTACCGGCTGGCGGCCTGCCCATTGACGATCACCACGCTTTTTCCGTCCGGACATTTTGCCTGCCCGTCTTTGAGATAGCCTTTGGAAATGAGTTCCTGTACGGAAGTCGGAGTACGATCTTCATCGATTTCATAAAGCATAATCTGAGAATTGACGACTTCGATGAGCGCTTCGCAGCCTTTGGCGCGGATGATTTTCTCCTTGCCCTGGAAATTCGGAATCGTGATCCATAAAGTGATTGCTATGAGCAAAAGAGAAACCATACATTCGATAAGCGAAAATGCATTCTTTTTGTTGCCTGAGTTCATGTTTTTACCTCCTGTCTGTTTATACGGATGGATTTTGTGCAATCGATATTTGTTTTGAACCGGCCGTCCGAAATGGCTGGAGGTTTTTTGAAAATGCAGAGGATCTCCGGGAAAAAGAAAGAGGCGGAGAAGCCGCAAAGTGCACTGTGCAGTTCGAATCAGCTGACTATGTCGGTTTGACGAAATCTGATAAGCTGTGAATAAAAGGAGAGTGATTATGCAATGAAACACGTTACTGTTGCCGGCGGCGGTGTTCTAGGTGTGCAAATCGCCCTGCAGTCTGCCGTGAAAGGAAAGGACGTAACCATCTGGCTGCGTTCTGAATCCAGCATTACGCGTACTCAGCCGCGTATTCAGTATTACAAAGAGCAGTATCTCGGTACGCTCCAGAAGGGGATCCCGGCCCCGGGACTGGTCGGCGTAACAGCCGAAGATGTCGAGAAAGCCGTCGCTTCGATTCGAATCGAGCTCGATCTTGAAAAAGCGCTGTCGGATGCCGATCTGCTGATTGAAGCCATTTCGGAAGATGCTGGCGTGAAAAAGGATTTCTTTGAAAAAGCTTCTCCATACATTACGGAAAAGATGATCGTCGTGACCAATTCGAGTACGCTGCTGCCCTCGATGTTCGCAGACGACGTACCGTATCCTCAAAACTTCCTGTCCCTGCATTTTGCCAACCATATCTGGATCAACAACCTGGCCGAAGTCATGGTTCATCCCGGAACAAATCCGGAAGCCTTCGCAAAGGTAATGGAATTTGCCAGAGAAATCGGCATGGATCCGGTAGCCGTCATGAAAGAGAAAAACGGCTACCTTCTCAACAGCATGCTCGTACCTTTCCTGATGTCTGCCATGGATTTATACGTGACGAAAACGGGCAGTCCCGAAGACATTGATAAAGCCTGGGCAAAAGGCACCGGTGCTGCCATTGGTCCGTTCCGCATGCTCGATGCGATCGGTCTGGAAACCGCGCTTCTGATCACCAGTCAGTTTGTGAACATTCCGGACGAAATTGCGCCGTTCCATTACAAGGACATCGCGCAGATGCTGAAAGAGCGGATCGCGAAGAAGGAAAGATTTTACAGCTGATCGAGAAATATAAACGATCGACCTGAGTAGAATGGATCCTGAAATTAAGAATTAAAACAGCCCCCTGTTCCCATGCCAATCGGATGAATACAGGGGGATTTTTCATGATCGGATGTCATGCTCTTCAAAGTAATACAGCACAGAAATTCGAAAAAATTTGAACGAACACGTACCATTTGTTTTTCGGCCTATTCTTCATAAAGCATGACAAAGGCATGCAATTCGGACAAAATACCGGTTCTGTTTGTGCTTATTGGCGCACTGTCAAAAAATTGGAGGTCGCAAAGAAAGAGGATTGTATAATTTGACTATTCATGAACCCAGAACAGAAACCGGCTGTTTCACGCCATCTTTTTCATTCGCTTTAGACGGAGTCGGACGCCCTCGAAGAAGGAAAGTCTGGGCGAAACGGCGGTTTCAGAAAGAAAGGAACCCAGTTTATGGCAAACCAGCCCTATTCCCGTGAGATTGCTCAGACGGTACTGCGCTATCTCGATGACGATGAGTGGAATTACGACTTTGATGAAGAACTTGGACTGATTCGTTTCAGTCTCAGCCTCAGTTCCAAAATCAAGCACATCAAGTATTACCTCGACATCGACACAGAAAGCTTCAACGTATACGCTCTGTGTCCGCTTGGAGCCGATATGGACGATGAGACAACGGTTCGAGAAGTCAGCGAATTCCTTCATCGCGCCAATTACGGTCTGCGCGCCGGAAACTTTGAAATGGACTTCCATGACGGCGAAATCCGCTACAAAACGTATTGTTATGCCAAAGACAGCCTTCCCTCCGTTGAAGCGATTAAGGAATCCATCTTCTATCCGGCGGCCATGTTTGAACGCTACGGAAACGGAATTCTTTCCATTCTCTTTGGCGGCCTGAGTGCACAGGATGCCATAGCCCGCTGCGAACAGCCAAGACGCTAAACCCAGTCGAACCGGAGCCTTTGCCTCGGCCATTCAATATCCTCAATAAACGAAGAAAACCGCTTTCGTTCAAGTCGTGACGGAAGCGGTTTTCGTTTGGTTCAGCCTATATTTTCCAGTCATTCATCTGCAGAAGTCAGACCTGGCTTTTTGATGTTTCTTTGGAATTCTTAACGACGGAATCCATCGCGTGCGTCAGCCACGCGATGGATTTGGCTAGCCGCTCGTCGGGCTGGTAAAAGTGATTGCCTGGATTTTCTTCGAACGCACAGTTCAGACCAGCCTGTGAAAAGTATTTGGACAAACCGCGGGTGATCGACTCGGTTGTCTTCAAATACGGATCGGAAGTTCTGGATTCTTTTGTCCCAATAGAAAAGTACAGCGCCTCTAAGGACGAGGGAATCTCCTGATTCTGGATCCATTCTGTCAGTTCGGGATACCAGAGAGAACCGGATACGCTGGCTGTACAGTCAAAACACGAACTGGAGAGAGCTCCATACAGAGCGAACAGACCGGCCATGGAATAGCCGATCAGCCCAGTCCAGGGGATTTCATACGTCAAAATCGATTTGGACCAGAGAAGAACGCGGCTTTCAATCCAGTTCAGATAGTCTTCTGCACGCCCGTTGAAAACAGAATCGGTTCCATGAAGCGTAATGCGTTCAAACCATGGAGAAAGATCGGCGTTCCAGTCAAATCCGGAAATCACCAGCAGGTTGAACGCTTTGGCCCCTTTTCGATGACAGGCCTTAAAGAAGGCTTCATAAAAGCTTTCCGTCTGCTGCTCGCTGTTCAGAATGAGAAGCGGCAGCGGACGCTTGCCGTGAACAGCCAGCGTGAGAGTTCGGGAATCCAGGCTCGCAGTATAGAAGCGAACAGCAGGAGCCCCCGACCTGGTCAATCCTTCGGATGGGTTTTGAGAAAGCGTATCGTGACTCATCGGCCGATTCCTCCTCGTCTTGTTCTGAAAACCGGGGAATGCGGTAATAAATTACTGGGCCGCTGTTTTGTCCTTGGCCTGATCTTTTGCGTTTTCCATGACGACAACGGCCAGACCATCCAGAGACGTTTCCTTCAGTTCCATCGGCAGCTTTTTGCCGGTCAGGTTCATCGTTTTAACGACCATGTCAAAGGAAACACGGTTTTTCTTCACGTTGCGCAGATACTTGGCGAGTCGAGCCGCATCGACGGCGCGTGTGGACGCGACAGCGTTTCGCTCAATGCAGGGGATCATGACGTAGCCCATAACCGGGTCGCAGGTCAGACCCAGATGGTGTTCCAGTCCCATTTCTGCGGCGGATTCGATCTGTTCATTGCTCAAGCGGAACAGGGAAGCGACAAACGCAGCGCCCATGGCACAGGCGGCACCGACTTCAGCCTGACAGCCGGCTTTCGCTCCGGAAATCGTAGCGTTTTCCTGAATGAGGTTTCCGATCAGCGCAGCCACTTTCAAACCGTTGAGAATGGATTTTTTCGGCATGCCCAGATCGATGGAATAGTGATAGACCAGGGCAGGAAGGACGCCGGCCGATCCCATAGTCGGAGCGGTAACGACGGTTCCGCCCGACGCGTTCTGCTCGGCTGCCGCATACGCGTAGCTCTGTATAAGAAGCGCATCGCGGTCGGCTTCTGTGTCGCACGTTTTCGCGGATTCGTACAGGGCGTAGGCAACGCGGTCGAGATGAAGCTTGCCGGGAAGGGTACCGGTTTTGGACAGACCTTCCTTTACGGATTTGATCATCGCCTTGTAAATTTTCTGCATGTAGGCATCGATGTCCTTGCCTTCCACTTCGGTCACGTATTCATCGAGACGCATGTATTTCTTCTTGCAGTAGTGCTGAATGTCATCGAGCGTGGTATGGGGGTAAATATCCTTCGCACTTTCCGGCTGCTTGCCGTCAATCATCAGCTTGCCGCCGCCAATGGAGACGTACGTTTTTTCCAGAGTGGATCCGTCCGGACGGATTGCCTTGATGACCATGGTATTGGGGTGAGCCTGCGGGGTCTTGATGTCGAAGTGAATATCGATTTTTTTTCCGCGGAGCGTCTTTTTTAAAATTGCATCCGTCAGGTGCCCTTTTCCTGTCAGGGCAAGAGAACCGTAAAGGGTGATGTCAAAAGCGGCGGCATCGGGTGCGGATTCAAGAATGTCCCTGGCGGCCCGCATTGGACCGAAGGTGTGCGAGCTGGAAGGGCCGGGGCCGATCTTAAACAGTTCACAGATGGTTTGCATGGTAAAGCCTCTCTTTCAGAGCAAAAAAATGATTCATTCCTATCGTAAGTCCGTTCCAGTTATAAATCTGTCCGGATACTTTAAGAAGTAAGTCTGCGTCTCTATTGTACAGGATCGGAGAACAGAATCGAAACGATGTTCCTGTCTCCCCGACAGATGGAAGCCTGCAGGAAAAAACTTTTTCCGGGATGGGAAAGCAGGCGAATCGGCCGAATATTCTTAAGGACAGATCATTCTGGCTTCCTCTGTACAGAGGAAGTGGATCTGTTTTGTCAGAACGCCGGAAAAAATGAAAAGAGAGCCTCGGTAAAAGGCTCTCAGGCGGGATGAAATTTCAAAAATGAGCGGTTTGAGTCCTCTGGCACATTGGAATAGTTTGGTTTAAATTCCAAACAGGTCTCCGACATTCTCCGTAAGAATTCGCGATGAGGGACGGTCTGCATTTTTCAGCATCTGTTCCAGCCGGTTTTCGATCGCCTTTTCCACGAGAGACTGCGGATCGATGCCGCGCAGTTCAAACAGCAGCAGAGGCCTTTCTTCCAGGCGCAGAGCGGTTCCATACATTACGGCCGCCACATGCTTGCACATGGAAGCGCCGTCCGGGCATGAGCAGTCAAAATGAATTTCGTGCGGACCCGGAAACAGGCCTTCTTTGGACGCGAACAGATCCTGCAGGTCTTTTGGGAACTGGCCGTTGACCAGCGCGTCCAGTGAAGAAATTCCAAATTCACAGCGCTCCTGGATTCTGGCTGCCACATTGGGATGCAACGGATCAATGCGTACAACGACATTATACGGTTTGCGGGTGGTGCCCTGTACAAGCCCTTCGATCACACCCTTTTGAATCTGAAGGTCCAGAACGAAGCCGTTTTTCACATACCGTCTTCCTCTTGGCAGGCGGTTGGAAAAAAACGAATAGCGTTCGAGATTGCGGCACCAGGCATCGCCCCACCAGGTGGAGCAGATTTTTCTTCTGGAATCGTCTGCGATGACCGGATCGATCAAGGTTCCCTTTTTTCTAGCTTTTTGAATGTAGGCTTCCGCCATCGGCATCTGTTCGTCGACGGAAACGTAACTGCTGTATCCCCAGTAACTCATAAGCGTATCCTCATGGCTTCGATCAGATCTTCATCGGAAAGCGTGGCCAGCCAGCTTTCTGCAGACGTACCGACTGCATCATCGGGAGTTTCTGCTTCGATTCGATCATCTCATTGATCTTTTCTTCAATCGTATTGGAGCAGACAAATTTATGAACGATGACATTTTTCTTCTGGCCAATTCGATAGGCGCGGTCTGTAGCCTGGTTTTCTACAGCCGGGTTCCACGAGCGGTCAAAGTGAATGACATGGCTGGCCTTCGTCAGATTCAGACCGGTACCGGCAGCCTTTAAAGACAGTACGACAAATGGAATATACGTTTCCTGCCGGTTAAACGCATCCACAATCTTCTGCCTTTTCTTGATTGGAGTCTGCCCATGAATGATAAATCCTTTCGCTCCGAAGATCGTTTCCAGAAATTTGGCCAGATGCTCGGTCATTTCCCGGTACTGTGTAAAGATAAGAACGGATTCATGATTCTGGGCAATTGGTTCACAGAGCTCCGCGAGCATTTTGAATTTGCCCGATTCAGAGGGCACATACGCCGTATCTCCGAGATACTGATCCGGGTGATTGCATACCTGCTTCAGCTTGCTCAGGGTAGAAAGGACAAGTCCCTTGAGCTCAATGCTGGCATGGCTGTCGATTTCGCCGTTCATAGACTGTGCCTGTTTTTCAGCCAGCTCCGAGACGATCTTTTTGTAAAGAACGATCTGAGACTCGCTTAGCTCAATGTAATCGTTCTGTTCGATTTTATCGGGCAGATCGCTGATGATGCGCTTATCGCTTTTGAGCCGGCGCAGCAAAAAGGGAGAAATGGTTTTCTGCAGCTTTCCAAGATAGTCCGACTCGGATGCCTGCCCCTGTTGAATAAAGTTCGCAAACTCTTTCTGTGTTCCCAGGACGCCTCGATTGAGGAAATCAAAGATCGACCAGAGGTTGATCAGATCGTTTTCGATCGGCGTACCGGTCATCGCCAGACGCATATGGGCCTGCAGACCTATGACGGAAGATGTCTGTCTGGTTTTGGGATTCTTGATTGCCTGCGCTTCATCGAGGACTAAGAAATCCCAGTGAATGTCTTTTAAGGCGTCCAGACGAGAAACTATGCCGTACGTGGTCAGATTCAGAAACGGGAGATCCACTTTGTCAGACGTTTTAAAGGCATCTACGGCTTTTTTGCCATGAAGAATTCCCACGCTCAGATCGGGAGTAAACTGCGATGCTTCTTTTCGCCAGTTAGCAATGAGCGAAGCCGGTACCACCAGAAGCGCTTTCTTTTCCGGATCTTTCTGATGCTCTTTTTCCAGCCATGCCAGGGTCTGTACCGTTTTTCCAAGACCCATAAAGATGGATGCGGTTAAGCAGGAGATCTGGGCTCGTCTGACCTTTTGTAA
>NZ_JBKXLD010000068.1:0-12463 GCF_047010065.1 Allobaculum sp. | reverse complement strand
GGCCTATATGGAAGAAATGATGTTCCACGGCCGCGAAGACGAAGCCAGCCACTTCATTGACACCCTTGAAAAAGCCATGCTCAAAAACCCGAAAAACTGGGCGAAGCATTATCACGGAAACGAAGACGAACTCTGGTTCAAACGGAAATTCTCCTTCTCCGATCGTTCCCGCTACTACATGCCGGATCCAGACGTTCAGGCAGCCATGAAGAAACTGTTCGCCAACCTCGAAAAGGAAGGCGTAAACCTGGCCGTTCTCTCCCAGTTCATGCCGATCCAGTACACCAAGGTACGCGAAGGCAAACTCGAAGCGAAACCAGAAGAACTGATCAAGGACCGCGTAAAGAACACGATCGACGAATACCTCTACGCCTCCCATCAGGACGAACTCTAAGTTTTATCCATTCAAAGACTGGCCCATTGAAATCCCAGATCGCCAGTCTGAACACACTCACTTGCCGGAGATGTCGCACGATGTCTCCGGCTTTTTTTGCGCTTTGGAGCGCGTGTCTTTTCTATTTCGTTTTACCGACAAAGATTCAGTTCGGTTTGTCCTTTTCAGGCAGCTGTACGCAGAGTCATTTTCAATCGTAGACTCCCTCCTTCGTTAAAAGCGCCGGGATTGCTTACAGCGCTCTTTCGACATCCAGACAGTCGTCGCAGGTTTGGAAAAAATGCGAACATTCCGGGTCGTTTTTGATACCATTTATTCATGACTACCTATAAACACAAACAAATATCCAACGGCTGGCTGGTTTTTGGCCTGCTGCTTGGTGCGGCAGGTCTCGCCATTGGTACTTTTGGCGATCTGCCTCTGGATCAGATGATTTACGATCCTTTCAACGTCTGGGCCAGAATTCTGGCCGCCTGCGGTCCCGCTCCTGCATTCTGGGGCATCGGTGCCGCCGGTCTGCTGACTCTGGACATCTGGAAAGGAAAGAAGACCATGACTCTGGGCTGGCTGTTCGCGTTTGCGACCAACGTCATCGGCCCGGTTTACATGGCTCAGTCCATTAACGAAGAACTCGGACTGACCTGGTGGATGTGCTGGCTTAGCGGCCTGCTCATTTCCCTTCTTCCCGCGCTTCTCTTCTGGTATCTGATGCGCAAGGCCGATCGCAAGGACAAAATCAGGGCGATCTGGATTCTGCTCATCGTCTGCGGCGGTTCGACAGCCGTGATTCAGGTTGTGAAACGCATCTGGTTCCGTCCACGCTATTTCGCGCTTCTGGAAAATCCGGAACTGACGTTCCGTACTTGGTACGACTTTGGTAAATCCGGCGTTTCCCAGTTCATGGCTCTGTATGAAACGAACCACGATCTGTTCCGCTCCTTTCCTTCCGCCCACGCAGCTTCGGCTGCCTGCCTGTTTGTCTGGGCCATTATTCCCTGCTTCACCAAACGCGGCAGCGTTTCTCTGGCGATGATCGTCGCCTACCTCGGTTCGCTCGCTGTCATGGGCAGCCGCATGGTACGGGGCGCGCATTTTCTTTCGGATATCAGCGTCGGCTTCCTGATTACCTTTGTTCTCTTCTGCATCTGCGCCTGGGCCTTCGGTCTCACGCGCTATGACGACAGTCAGTACGAATATGAAGACGAAGACGATTTTGAAGAAAGAACGTCCCGTCCATCCAAATCGTCCCGCTCCAGAAAAGCGGCACGTCACGACGACTTCGATGAAGAGGAAGCAGAAGACGAGGATATCGATTTCGAAGAAGACTTTGAACCGCGTCCCCGCAAAAAAGCGAACGCAGAAAAAGTGCCCGCTGAAAATGAAGAAAGCGAAGCAAGTGAAGAAACACCTGCAGCCTCTGCTTCGGATCCAGCTAAAGCACCTGCTTCTTCGAAAGACGATCGCAAAGCCAAAGCGGAAGAGCCGGATGCCCCAGGAGAGCATCGCCGTCTTTCCCGCCGTGAACGTTCTGCACACCGCCGCAAAACGGTCGAAGAACTCTTTGACGATTCCATTTTTGAAGATTAATTGTACGGATTTTTCGGGAACGAAGCGCAAAGCTTCGTTCCTTTTTTCATGACCCTTGTTTTCATAGCCGCTAACATACGGACAATGGCGAACGCCATTTTCCAGCGACTGCTGGGAAAATCCAAGTCCATCTCTTTGTCTGGGCTGGATTTCTCCGATGCACCGGCATGGCGCTAGCGGTTTTCCCTTCGTGCCATACAGGTATAATAAAATCGGTTCAGGAAAGACACGTTCCTGATTCTTCCGTATCCTGCAGAGCGCCGATCGATCGACGCCACGCGATTCGATTTGGTCTGTCTGTGTGCCTGGAAGAAAGCCCACTGGAAAGAAGGCTGTTTTATGTTGGCAATTGATTCCGCACTGGATTCTCTGATTACGCTTGGAGGATCCATTCTCGCTTTGTTAATTATCCTCGGGGTGTTTTATCTGATCGTAAAATCTTCCGGCAAGTAAAAGCTCCCCAGACAGAGCACTTATTCACAGAAACGAGGACGATATGGAACTGGATTTATTGTGGTGTGTCCTGATCGGATACGCCTTTGGCAACATTCTCACGGCTTCACTGGTCGGCCGCCTCTTTGAAAAAGACCTGTTTAAAAGCGGCTCCGGGAATCCGGGCATGACCAACACGATCAAGGTTCTCGGCAAAAAAGCCGGAATCTTCGTTCTGCTTGGCGACATTCTCAAAACCTGCGCCGCGGTTTATATATGTGTACTGCTCTTTCCCGCGTATACGAAGCTGATCCCGCTGTATACCGGATGCGGCACGCTGCTCGGCCACTGCTTTCCTATATGGCATCATTTTCAGGGCGGCAAGGGCGTAGCCGTTACCGCCGCATCGTTTGTCCTGTACTGGCCGCTGGCCGGTTTCAGTGCGCTGGCCGCGGGAGCGCTTGGTGTCCTGATGAAATTTGGCGTAAAAATCGCCGCGCTTCTGATCGACGTCGTCTTCATGATTTTCATGGCGTTTCGCTTTTCGTGGATCACGTTTCTTCCCGCCCTGTTCATGGCCGTGCTGATGGCGTGGCTTAACCTTCGCCCAAACCGCCTCAAGGATGGAAAACCGCTCGCAGAATCTTCTAGCGCTGCCCAGAGCTCTGCATCGACTTTGAAAAGCAAAAAAGAGCGAAAAGAAGAGCGTATAGAAAAAGAAGAGGAAGAACTTCTTGAAGCGCTCGATGCCGACATAGAGCCCGCAATTCAGGAAGCAGAATCCAGGACGGCACAGTCGATTACCGAAGGCGCGAACAGCACAGAAAAGTAATCTGCGCTCAAGCTCCCTTTGAACAAAATAAAAATCGCACATCCATCGTCCGACGCGTTTTTCGAAACTGCGTTTGGCGGGAATGTGCGATTTTTGTTTTCTGCATTCGTTTATGGCTTGGAATCCGGGAGACTGGCTTCGCGAAAGGCAGATTACCAGTTGACCGCGATATCGAGCTGCGTGTGATTGTTGAGCGCAAAGGTTCCGGTGTCGCAGACGATGCCCATGCCAAGGGACGTCTGGATCAGAGAGCCACGAGGACGGGTGGGCAGATGGGCGGCGACCATGACATAATCGCCTAACATTTTTACGCCGTCTTCTCGCACCCAGTATTTGTCATTGTTGCCGATCGAACGCATGATGCGAACGACGCCGTCCATCGGAAGATTGTAGTACGTCTCTTTTCCGGAAGGACCCATAATGGTTCCGGCACTGCGGTTAAGAACCGCTCCATTCCACTGGGGCGTATCGAGCTTGATTTCCAGATCTTCTTCTTCGAGATCGGCCATCGTTCCGGCGGGCTGTGACGCGTTTTTAGCCTGGCTGACTTTCATCTCCGCATCCAGACGCCGCTTTTCGCGATCCGCTTCCTTTTTCTGGTAGTCTTTCAGCGCGTCTTTTTCTTCCTGACTGACTGCTACGCAAGTGGGATGAACGTGATACGTCTGTCCATCGATTTCCATGAGCAGGGTGTCATCGAGCGAATAGCCGATCAGCGTACCCTGCGAATACGGTTTGGGGCTCTGAAACAGACTGATCTGGCGCGTTTTCATATTTTCTTTTTTGCACTGCTCAAGGCACGGTGCGGTCACAGCGGGAATCTGCATCGTTCCCAGTGCCGCGCTTTTTTCAAAGCCGTTTGCCGGCTTTTCGCCCTCTTTCGCGTAAAGCGAGAGCGCAGGTATCATCAGGCCGGATAAGACGACGGCCAGTAAAGAGGCAATCCATTTTTTCATAATTTCTTTCACTCCTGTGCGCGTTCTCTAAATCATCCTTTCCTCCATAATCCAGAAAAGGACATCCTGAAAAGCCGATCCTCTCTTCAAAAGACATCCCTTACCCGCTCCTGAAAAGCGGGCGGCAAGGGGGCAAAGAAGGATGACTTTGCGTAAGGCGTGCGCATGAAAACTCCGTTCTGGAATTTTTCTGCGTTTCAGTCTAACAAATCCGCAACGATCGGCTCAACCCGAAATCCATTCCGGCCAGAAACCGTGCATTTTTAACCAACACACTGTTACAGAGTTATTACTATCCGTATTCCATTTTGTTTTAGATCTTTCCTGTTTTCGATCTCTTCCGATTTCATCCAGCGAAATCCTACAATTTCCGTTATTTATTCCGTATCTCTCCCCTATTTCTAACGCTTTTTGACACATTCATCTACCGCAAAAAGTCTGAAAAAGACGATTTTATCAACCTGTACAAAGCCTTTACAAAAAAGCGCATCCGCCGTATTCGCGCCGTTTTCCCACAAAAAAAGCCGGGTGTTCACCCGGCTCTGGTTCAGAGGAAATGCAATTAGTTGGACTGTTTATCCATGTCGGCTTCTACAGCTGCCATGTCGAGCTGATAGAAAGCGTCAACGCCTGGATACTGAGCTACGGATACGGTTCCGCGTTTGTTCAGTTCGTCTTCAATGCGCATCAGGCGGTTGTACTTCGCGATACGGTCAGTTCTGGAGAGAGATCCAGTCTTGATCTGGCCAGCGTTTGTACCAACAGCGATGTCAGCGATTGTGGAGTCTTCGGTTTCGCCGGAACGGTGGGAAACAACTGTGGTGTAGTTGTGTTTCTGAGCGAGTTCGATGGCGTCGAATGTTTCAGTCAGAGTACCGATCTGGTTAACCTTGATCAGGATTGCGTTGGCGATGCCTTTAGCGATACCTTCTGCAAGGATTTTCGGGTTTGTAACGAACAGGTCGTCACCAACCAGCTGGATGCGTTTGCCGAGTGTATCGGTCAGTTTCTTCCAGCCGTCCCAGTCGCGTTCGCCAAGACCGTCTTCGATGGAGATGATCGGATATTTTTCTACCCATTCCTGGTACATAGCGATCATTTCTTCGGAAGTCTTGTTTCCGCCGCCGGATTTCTTCAGTTCGTACAGACCAGTTTCGTGGTTGTGGAACTCAGAAGCAGCAACGTCCATGGCGATCATGATGTCTTTGCCAGGAACATAGCCGGCTTTCTTAGTAGCTTCAACGAGCAGTTTCAGAGGTTCTTCGTTTCCGTCTTTGCAGGAAGGAGCGAAACCGCCTTCGTCACCAACGTTGGTGTTGTAGCCTTTTGCTTTCAGAACGGACTTCAGGTTGTGGAAGACTTCAGCAGCCATGCGAACAGCTTCTTTTTCAGAAGTTGCACCAACAGGCATGATCATGTATTCCTGGAAGTCTACGGTGGAGTCAGCGTGGCTTCCGCCGTTGATAACATTGCACATTGGTACAGGCATAACGTGTGCGTTGCAGCCGCCTACATAGTTGTAGAAAGGAATTCCGTAGTAGTCAGCAGCAGCCCATGCAGCAGCCATGGATACAGCCAGTGTAGCGTTGGCACCGAGATTGGATTTGAAATCTGTGCCGTCGAGTTCAAGCATGGTCTTGTCGATCAGGATCTGATCTGTAACATCCATACCGATGATAGCAGGAGCGATTTTTGTGTTTACATTGGCAACAGCCTGTGTTGTTCCTTTTCCGAGGTAACGAGATTTGTCGCCATCACGCAGTTCGAGGGCTTCACGTTCACCAGTAGAAGCACCGCTTGGTACCATTGCGCGACCATATGCGCCGGATTCAGTTGTGATTTCGCACTCTACAGTCGGGTTTCCACGGGAATCCAGGACTTCGCGTGCATAGACATCCGTAATAATAGGCATATTGAAATATTTCCTCCTTTGCCTTGATACAGGCAAATTATAGCACAGCGGCCGCTTGATTCGATAAAGACCTTAGCCGGATGCACCGTTTTCTGCCTTTTCAAAAAAGGGGGTTCAGTCCGCCCGTTCAAAGCCCGCTTTCAAAAAGTTCATTTTTGGACAAATTCAAGGATTTCCCTAATCTTAAGCCGATTGGATACACATATCACTCAGGAAAATTCCACTGTACCGATTTGATCATCTGCAGACAACCCGGATGATTTTTCGGACTGAAATCGGCTTGCAAAGCCTGAATCCCGCAAAAAGCCAGACGCTGCAAGCGCCTGGCTCTGCTCTTTATTTTCTGGATGAAATCCTCTAATTATTTGTTTCCGCTGATGGCTTCGAGGTTTTCTAACATCTGCTTTTCAAGCTGTTCTGTCTCATCATGGCTTTCGTCGCTCATGACCATACGGAATGCGTGCACACCTTCGCGAGCGTAGCCCGGGATCTGGTCGATGGTGTCGATGGCCTTTTCATCAAACACCTGCATGCGGCAGTCCGGGTTTCCATACAGGAATGCACGGCGTCCGTCTTTGCCCAGCAGCGTATAGCGGTTGGTCCGGCAAAGCGAGCAGTTCTGACGCTTGCCGTCTTTTAAAGCCGTATTGACCGGGCAGTGTTTCATGACCATCAGTCTTGGCTTTTCGTAAACCGTCAGAATGACTGGAGCTTCAAAGCCATAGCGGTCTTTAAACGCCTTTAAAAGCGCCTGCCGATCTTCATCGCTCAGTTCGCCGGCCAGAACGCCGCCCTGATAGCCCATTTCAAGCAACGCCGCAGCCGCGTAGGAGTTGGTAATGTTCAGGTTTTCCACGATTTCGCCTTTGCCCAGCGAATCGGTAATATAGCCTTCATCCTTATAAATCGGAGATTTGCGCTCCGTTCCCGGAATCGGGAATTCGCTGACCTGCAGCAGAGGCAGATCCGTCTTCTGGTTTTTGTTCTGTATCTGCACAAAGGAAGGCAGCGGCTTGGGCGCTTTGGGCTGGTACGTAGACTCGACTTCGACGAGCGGTCCGCGCTGCAGACGAAGCGCGCCGAGCTGATCAATTGCCTCACGGCGCATCGTATTCAGAATCGATACCGGAATAAAGGCGTTGTCCGGCAGATCCACATCAATCGTTGCCGGATTGGCCCAGGTATCTTTCGTCTTCTTCAGAGAACGGACAATCTGTTCCGTTTTGCTTGGGGCTTTCTGTGCCGCTTCGAGAAGACCGCCTTCAATAGCCACGGTATGGGTTCCATCCGTCGCTTCGAGAATCAACGGATCCCCGATTTTGGCCGCCTTAAGCGTAAAGGCGATATCCGCCTGCGGATGCGAAGTTCGAATGGCTTCTTCCACATCTTTCTGCAGAAGATAGCTTGTCGTCTTGCGGACTTCCATGCCGTTAAACACGCCGCCGGGAACGCGTACTTCAACCGTTTCCCCTTTGGCGGCTTTGGCGATCAGCTTGCCGCGGGTATCGAAAATGAAGTTGGCATTGCATCCGGTGGAACGATTCCTCTGCACAAAGCGAAGACCGTCATTTTGATGCAGATCTTCATCAAGAACAATGCGGGCGCGGTCATGGCTGACTTTAATGACCTTGCCAAGATGGATGCCCTGATGGTTGGACGTTTCCGTATTCATCAGCACAGTGCCTTTCGCCTTCCAGCCATGACCGGTCGTATAGCCGCGGTTAAACGCGGTTTCCATGCCGACTTTCAGTTCTTTGCCTACGCGAAGACCGTCTGCTGCAGCACGGGCGGCTGCGGCGCTTTCGTAGACGTATTCTGGCGATTTCATACGGCCTTCAATTTTCAGCGAGAATACCCCGGCTTTGGCGAGCTGGCTGATCTGATCGATCGCGGAAAGATCTTTAGGAGAAAGCAGATACTTGCCGGGAAGCGGAATCGGCATTCCGTTTTCTTCAAGCGTGTATTCCATGCGGCATGCCTGCGCGCATTTTCCTTTATTGGCTGAACGATCGTAGCGCACCTGAGAAAACCGGCACTGTCCCGAATACGAAATGCACAGAGCGCCATGGATAAAGACTTCCAGTTCCATTCCCGTCGCCGCGCACGCTTTGATTTCGTCAAGCGTAGCTTCTCTGGCCAGCACGCAGCGCTTTACGCCGAGCTTGCGCAGCTGTTCGATCTGATACGGTGTGGAAACAGAAAGCTGTGTAGAAGCGTGCAGTTCGAGATTGGGCAGGCGATGATGCAGAAGATGGATCAGACCGAGGTCCTGAATGATGAGCGCGTCGACGCCCAGTTCATGAAGGGCTTTGGCCTGCTGATACGCCTCTTCCATATGGTCTTCTTCAATGAGCGTATTCATCGTGACGTAAATGCGCTTGCCCGCGAGATGCGCGTCTTCAATGGCTTTGGCGACCTGATCGAGTGTGAAATTGGCCGCGTACGCCCGCGCGCCAAACTGCGGCAACGCCAGATAAACCGCATCGGCGCCGCCCGCAAAGGCGGCTTTGAGCGCCTGCTCATTTCCGGCTGGGGAAAGGACTTCAAGATTCATAGCTATCGCTCCCGTTCTATATCGATCTGAATCCGGCAGAAGAGAAAGCAGTCGCTCTTGTCGATTCAGAATTTCTGGTTTTATGAAAAACTTTTTTCACAGGGTTTGGACGGCCGCTCTGGCGAATCCCAAAAGTCGCCGTCCGTTTCATCGTTTTCATTATGGCCAGCCCCGCGGAAACGTTCAAACGAAACGGCCGCTCTTCTCGGTCTGCCCGTCCTGGCTTTGCGAAACGGATCCAAAGAAAAAGGACTGGATTTCTCATTTGAAAAATCTCAGTCCGAAAATTCAATTATCGTTTACGCAGCTTCTTCTTCCGCGGTTTCTGGGGCAGACGAATTATAGTACGTCTTGATGGCGTCGAACGTTTCCTGCGAAATCACGTGTTCAATCCGGCAGGCATCGTCTTCGGCGATCTGCGGATCGACGCCGATGTTCGTAAGCATCTGCGTGAAAAATTCATGGCGCTGGTACGTATGCTGCGCCGCTTCTCTTCCCTTGTCCGAAAGGATCAGATGTTTATTGGGATCTGCGAGAAGATAGCCCTGTTCGGTAAGCATTTTGACGGCATGAGAGACCGAAGGCTTGGAAAAGCCGAGATGGCTGGCTACATCCACACTCCGTACATACGGCAGTTTGGTGGACAGTACAAGAATGGATTCGAGATAGTCTTCAACCGATTCCGTCAGGATCGGGTCTTTTTTATCGATCATCATGCCATTAGTTTAAACAAACTCACATAGGGAGTCAACGAAGCCGGCCTTTTGGCAAAACGCGCAGACGAAACGGCTTCAATCGGAGCACGCCGGCTTTCTGTCAGACACCGGCTGTTCTCAATGCGGGTAAAATAGAAACAAATTTAAACGTGCAGAAATTGGCTATAGAAACAGATCAGACGAAAAGGAGACACCATGTTAGTGACAACGCTTGGCTACATTCAAAGCAAAGACAAAGTACTCATGCTTCATCGCACAAAAAAGGAAAACGACATCAACAAGGAAAAATGGATTGGGATCGGCGGAAAGCTTGAAGACGGCGAAACGGTCCTGGGCTGCATGCAGCGCGAATGCCGGGAAGAAACCGGCCTGCACTGGAATGATCCCAGACTCTGCGGCATCATCACCTTTAACTTTCGAAAACACGAAGAAGATCCGCTCTTTTCAGAACTTATGTTTCTGTACACGGGAGAACTCGATCCGCAGGAAGAAAAGCGCCTGCAGGAGTGCAGCGAAGGCGATCTGGTCTGGATGGACTGGAGCGCTATCGCTTCGCTCAATCTCTGGAAAGGCGATCGAATCTTTCTAAAGCTGCTCAAGGAACATGTCCCGTTATTTTATATGGAACTGAACTATCTGGGCGACACGCTCACGCACGCGACACTGAATGAAAAAGAGCTGGATCTGAAGGATTCGTCCATCTATCTGGGGACAGACTGATCGGCTGCTCCTTCCCGTCGCCAGCTTCAAATGAGAAGGATGGAACGCGACGGAATCCATGTCGAGATTCCTCCAGACTTCATTCGTTTACGGTGCGCTTTTCTTCCTTCTGGAAATCCAGAAAGCGGACCTGTTCGTAGGAGAAAACCAGATTCTGGCTGGAATCAAACGCACAGATGTATTTTTGATCCGGTGAAACTTTATACCGGTATTTGAAGGGATAGGTTTTCAGTGCAGTCAGCGGATCCATGCCGATATACCAGTCGCCGAATTCATCCAGTTCATCATTTCGCATGGCCACATACTCTTCCCAGTCATCAAAGCCCTTATCGCCCGGTTCGTACAGTTTTTCCATTTTCACGAAATCGTAACGGTGGTCAAGGCGGTAATTGTCGTCGTCAAAAAAGACAGTCAGGCTTTCGCAATCCTCACAAAGCCAGCAGTCCGGTTCTCTGGACGGTGCCCAGTCATAGCAGTAGTAAATATACTCAAAAATGTCAGGAGCTTTGTAGTCTATTCCCGGGTAGTCCGTCCCCACGAGGAATATTCCTGGATGCGCCTCCATAAATTCTTCAAAAAACGAAATGGAAAACGCGTTGATTTCCGGTTTTCCATCGCCATTCCATATATCGTATCCATTTATACAAAGGCAGTGTGCCATGTTCTTTCCCTCCTTTTCCTGTCCTTAATCTGATTCCTGTCCTTAGTCTGATTTTAACGGATCCGATTCTGGAAAAACGACCTGTTTTCCTGCCTGCAGAAAAAGTCTCCAGAACCTGCTGATGCGTTCTGGAGACTTTGAATTTTGAAAACAGAATTTCTATTTAGCGCTTGAGCTCAATTACTTTTTCCCACGGAAGTTTGGGGTCGCCGAAATGACCGTAGTTGGTTGTACGGGTATAAATTGGTTTGCGCAGATCGAGTTCTTCAAGAATATTGCCGACTTCGAAATTGAAGTTCTTCTTGACGATATCCATGATTTCTTCGTCGCTGACTTTGCCGGTGCCGAAGGTGTCCACGAGAATCGAAACAGGTTCCTTGCGTCCGATGGCGTAAGCCACTTCGACTTCGCACTTGTCTGCCAGTCCATTGGCAACGATGTTCTTGGCTACCCAGCGGGCATAGTAAGCTGCCGAACGGTCTACTTTGGTCGGGTCTTTTGAAGAGAAGCATCCGCCGCCGATATGGCCCATTCCGCCATAGGTATCGCAGACAATCTTACGGCCTGTGGTGCCTGAGTCGCCGAAGGATCCTCCGACTACGAACGATCCGCTTGGGTTGATGAAGTATTTTGTATTTTCATCGAGAAGTTCAGACGGGATGACCGCATCGATGACTTCCTTGCGGATGAGCTTGCTGAGGTCTTCCTGGCTGATTTCTGGAGAA
Source organism: Allobaculum sp. (assembly GCF_047010065.1). Classification (NCBI taxonomy): domain Bacteria; kingdom Bacillati; phylum Bacillota; class Erysipelotrichia; order Erysipelotrichales; family Erysipelotrichaceae; genus Allobaculum; species Allobaculum sp. The sequence continues at coordinate 974 of NZ_JBKXLD010000068.1, read as the reverse complement.
TGCTGGGTGGAAACGACAATCGTATCAATGCGTACGGGCTTGTCATCCTTATATTCTACGGAAACCTGTGTCTTTCCGTCCGGACGCAGCAGATCCGGATGCTCGCGGCGAACTTTGGTCAGCTGACGGGACAGCTTGTGCGCATAGTAAATTGGGGCCGGCATGAATTCATCCGTTTCGTTGGATGCGTAGCCGAACATGATGCCCTGGTCGCCGGCCGCAACCTCGAGCTTGCCGTCCTTGTTCTTGTTGACCGCGTTATGGATTTCCGGGGACTGCTTATTTACAACGGTGTGTACGTGATATTCTTCCGGATAGCCGATTTTCTTCAGAACGTCTTTGGCGATCTGTTCGAAATCGATGACGGCTTTCGTGTTGGCTTCGCCGTAAACCAGAATGAAATCATCCTTGATGGTGGCTTCTACCGCCATGTTGGAATTAGGATCCTGGCGAAGAGCTTCATCGACGATCGAGTCCGCAATCAGGTCACAGACTTTGTCTGGATGTCCTTCTGTTACCGACTCACTGGTAAAAATATAGTTTTTCATCAAATTTCCTCCTTATACATTCAGTTACGGGATACTTCATGAGAATGTGAAATACTTCCTGGAGATATTCGAAGTCCTTAACCAGAAAAAAAGCATACCGAAGCATGCTTATGTTATTCATCAGCGCCTTCGTTATCGATGTCAGCTGGGCCACCAGTTACGAGGTTGGCGCGGGATCATAGAGCTGACTCTCTCCCCCGACTCTTGATAAGAGTATTTCAGTGCTTTTCATTATAGTGCAGGTATGAATTCTGGACCCGGTCAATGCCTTTGTTTTGCCCAAAAACCCGTTAGTTCAGTATAGCGAATTTTGTGTCCACGTGCTGTCGTTTTGATTTTTATCCCTGGTTTCGATGATCCGGTTCGTTAATAAGGTAAGCGTCAAATAAAAGACGGGTATTTTCTCGACCGCCTCCTTGGGATAAT
>NZ_JBKXLD010000067.1:0-13040 GCF_047010065.1 Allobaculum sp. | reverse complement strand
GAAAGCTATACGCAAGAAGCCACTACGAAACCAACGATCGCGTTAGATCGTTATGTTGGAAGACTGATGTTTGTTTTTGAAAGACCCATTTTCTGCAAGCTAAGAAATATCAAGCCCCCGAAAGATAAAGGAAAATTCAGTATCTTTCGGGGGCTTTCTCTGCAGTTCAGAAGAAAAATTCAGAGGCGGTATTTGCTTTTTACATTCTGGCGTCTTTTTTTATCTACCCGTATTTTATCTACCCGTATTCGCTGTCCGTTTATAACGGTGCGGGAGAGACTGTTTTTGAACTATGTCTGGGCGCCATCATTATTTGCGCGGCGCTGACAGGTTTTACAAAGTGGAAAAAGTGCAGAATGCTTCGCGCAGATGGGGTGCGTGCAGGCAATGGGATTCTGGCCCATCCGACCAATGAGGCGGTCGAACAGCTCACAAAACGGATCGAGAAAAATGGACTTTTCGCGCTTCCGGTCGACTGGAATACGATTCGACTGATCTGGGCTTTTGTGTACGCCAGTCCGGAAGTGAGCGAAGAGCGAAAAAATGCCCTTCTGGAGCAGCTGCATCGAAGAGACTGAAGGCCGGTTCTGGAGGAGCATAAGAGGAAAAAGACATTTTTCATCCTATTTTCAGAAATCTCTTTCGCATTTACAAAACGGTTTCAAAAAAGGTCTATTGTAAGGACCATAGATAGAGGTCGCAGATCTGACCGTTTCTGTTCGAGCCGGCGGGCGTCTGAGAACAGAAAAGAGCACATCTGCCGAACTGAAAGGCGGGCACGCCTTAAGGTGGGCTGTTTCGAGAAGATCGGACAGACTGTCTGCATACTTATGCAGGAGAGCTATCGGGCGGTCATAGGCATGTACCGGCGGAGAACTCTTCGCCGTTTTTTCATGGAGAAAAGACGGCACAGTGTAAGAATTCTGTTCGATGCATGACTGGAGTCGGCCCCGACACAAGGAGAACGTTATGTTAAAAAAACTGCCGGAAGGATCCATTGTTGCTCTCATCACACCGTTTTCGGAAAACGGAAATGTAAATTTTGACAAGCTCAGAGAACTGATTGAATGGCATATCGCGCATAAAACCGATGGCATTCTCATTCTGGGCACCACAGGCGAATCCAGTACGATGACACACTGGGAAGACGACGATGTCGTTCGCGTCGCCATCGAACAGGCGGACGGCCGCATTCCGATTATTGTCGGCGCCGGAAGCAACGACTCCCATACGCAGCTGGAAAAATCGCTGAAATACGAACGCATGGGTGCGGATGCGCTTCTGCTCATTTCGCCCTACTACAATAAGGCCAACCGTCAGGGGCTGATCGACCACTTCAAGCTGAGTGCGGACAACGTCAACATTCCGATCATCCTCTATAACATTCCCGGCCGTACCGGCGTGAACATTCCGGTCGATGTCGTGGAAGAGCTCTCGCACCATCCGATGATTCAGGGCATTAAGGAAGCCAGCGGCAGCCTGTCCTACGCGATGAACATCGCGAAATTCGTCGGTGAAGATTTCAAGATGTATTCGGGAAACGACGACATCATCGTGCCAATGCTGTCGCTGGGCGCTTCGGGCGTCATCAGCGTTCTCGCGGATATTTTGCCGGAAGAAACGCACGATCTGGTCCGGGCGTTCCTGGATGGCGATGTGAAAAAATCCCTGGATCTGCAGCTGCGCTATCTTGATCTGATCCACAAGCTCTTTATTGAAGTCAATCCGATTCCGGTAAAGGAAGCTATGAACCTGATGGGCATGGGTGTCGGCGGATACCGTCTGCCGCTTTGCCCGATGGACGAAAAGAACCGCGAAGCGCTCGCCGCAAGCATGAAAGAGGCGGGTCTGTTATGAAAATCGCCGTTATCGGACAGGGACGCATGGGCTCCCTGCTAAAAGAAGAAGCCAAGCGCCGCGGTCATGACGTCGTCATGGGCGATTGCCTGGATCCGGATCGCGTACTGGCGGCCAGGGAGGATCTCGATCTGATCATCGATTTTTCCCATCCGAACAATCTGGATTTCATTCTGGAACAGGCCGCAAATCCCAGTACCGCTCTGGTTCTGGGAACGACCGGCTATACAGACGAACAGCTTGAGCGCATTGAAGACGAAGCGCAAACACGTCCGGTCTTCTTTTCGTCCAACTATTCGCTGGGAGTAGCCGTCCTCAAGGATCTGGCTGCGCGTGCAGCCGCTATTCTGGACTCGTGGGATAAGGAAATCGTTGAACTCCATCACAGCCAGAAAGCCGACGCGCCCAGCGGAACGGCGCTGTCTTTACTGGAAGCCATCGATCCGCAAAACGAATACGAACATGTCTTTGGCCGGCATGGAAAACCGGGTCCGCGCAAGAAGGAAATCGGCATTCACGCGCTGCGTGGCGGAAGCGCCGCCGGCGATCATGAAATTCTGTTTCTGGGCGATCAGGAAACGATTCGAATTTCCCACAGCGCGCAAAATCGTCAGATCTTTGTCAATGGCGCACTCGATGCTGCCGAATTCATGGAAAACAAACCGACCGGTCTGTATTCGATGAAAGAGCTGATCGGAGACCGTTCGTGAACGCGCAGGAAATCATTGAACGCATCGCGACCTCGGAAAAGAAATCCCCGGTCCGCGTCTACTACAAAGCCGCCAGAGAAATCGATTTTCCCGGCTGCCGTACGTTTGGAAACATCGTTTTTGGCGAATGGAAAACGATCGCGCCGATTTTGGAGGCCCATGCCGAAGAGCTGGAAGACTGCGTCGTGGAATTTGACCGGCGCAATTCGGCGATCCCGCTGCTGGACTTCAAGGAAATCGACGCGCGCATTGAACCGGGCGCGCTGATCCGCGAAGGGGTAACGATCGAAAAAAACGCTGTCATTATGATGGGTGCCATCCTGAACATTGGCGCAATCGTCGGTGAAGGAACGATGATCGACATGGGCGCCATTCTGGGCGGGCGTGCAACCGTCGGCGCGCACTGTCATATCGGTGCCGGCGCCGTTCTTGCCGGTGTAATTGAACCGGCAAGCGCCGTTCCGGTTGTCGTGGAAGACAACGTTCTGATCGGGGCCAACGCGGTCGTGATCGAAGGCGTACGCATCGGACACGATGCGGTTGTTGCCGCCGGGGCGATCGTCATTGAAGATGTCCCGCCGTATGCGGTCGTTGCCGGCTGCCCGGCTCGAATCATCAAGCAGAAAGATGAAAAGGCCGCCGCAAAAACGGCTCTGGTCGACGCCCTGCGCACTTTATAGCGATAGCGCTTTAGATTTAGAGGACGTTTGCGGAATAGAGAGCGTTTTGTCGCAGGCAAATCTTCCGTCATGTGACCTGGCTGCGTGAATTGGAAAAATCCCAGATCTTCAAATAAAAACCAGTAAGATTACGAAATAAGATTACGAAAACAAAAAGAAAACGAAGCGGCTTCAAAAGAGCGAACGACTTGGATGTCTGTCCCCGGCTTTCGAGAGCGCTTCGTTTTTTCTGTTCTTTGTTTATTCGTTTCCTGCTTTTTGGGATCAGTTGTCGGTGTCCGTGCCGGTTTCGCCCGCGTCTTTGGAAAGGAAGTCCTGAATGACGCCGAGGAAGGCTTTTCCATACCGTTCGAACTTGATCTGGCCGACCCCGTTGATGGCCATGAATTCGTCTTCGGAAAGCGGCATTTCCCGTGCCATCGCCATGAGCGTGGCATCCGAGAAAATGATATACGGCGGAAGACCGCGGGCTTTGGCTAGATCCAGTCGCTTCTGTCGGAGCCGGTCAAAGAGAGCGGTATCGAACGCGTCGGCAGAATCGCCAGGGGAAGAGAGGGAAGAGGCAATTGAACGCGAAGTATTCGAAAGTGCGGACCGGCTGGCGGAACGGTTTGTGCCCGTCCGCGAGCCTTCCGGCAGGGAGTGCCGTTTGGGACGGCGCATCGTAATCAGTGTGCCCTTTTTTAAATCTTCGCGGAGTTTACGGCTGCCGTAAATGACCTGCCAGCGATCGGATGAGCGCTGCAGATAGCCTTTCATGATCAGACTTTCGAGAAGCGAGGCAATCTGCTCTTTCGACAGATTTTTCAGACTGCCGTAGCCTTCGACGTGATCGAGATACGCTTCCCGGATTTTTTTCGTACTGGCGCCGGCAAGAAAATCGCGCACGGTATTGAGACCGTAGGCGCGGGGCATCGCGTCGATCGCCTTGGAAATTTTCGCCGCTTCCTGGGAAATGTCTTCGTCTTCCCATTCGCCTTTGCAGTTGGAACAGTTGTCGCAGGTGCCCGCAGACGTTTCGCCAAAATAGGAAAGAATGGTCGCGCGCAGGCAGGCGGTCGTCTTGCAGTAGTCGACCATCTGGTTCAGACGGTGCAGATCGCGCCGCTCCTGATCGGGATTGTCTTCGTTGGAGCGTTCAATCAGAAACTTGCTGACCATGATGTCGGCCGGCGCGAACAGTAAAATGCATTCCGCCGGAGCGCCGTCGCGTCCGGCACGGCCCGCTTCCTGATAGTAGTTTTCAAGCGACTGGGGCAGGGAATAGTGAATGACAAAGCGCACGTTCGACTTGTTGATGCCCATGCCAAACGCGGAGGTCGCCGCAATGAGCGGAACCCTGTCAAACTGGAAATCGTCCTGGTTGCGGGAGCGTTCCGTATCATCGAGTCCGGCATGATAGCGGGTGCATGGGAAGCCGGCTTCGCAGAGCGCCTGCGCGACTTCTTCGGTTTCCTTGCGTGTCTGGCAGTAGATGATGCCGCTCTGGCCGGGATGCTCCTCAAGATAATCCTGGATGGCTCTCATCTTGTCGCGGGGCTGCTGCACTTCAAAATACAGGTTTGGCCGGTCAAAACCGGTGACGAGAAGTTTTGGATCCTTCAGATTTAACATGTGAAGGATATCGTCCTTGACCGGTCCGGTGGCTGTGGCGGTAAACGCCGCGAGAATCGGGCGTTTCGGCAGCTTCTGCGCGAATTCGGCAATGTCGAGATAGCTGGGACGGAAGTTCTGGCCCCACTGCGACACGCAGTGCGCTTCATCGACCGCGATCATGGAAATGTTCATCGACTGCGCAAAGTTTAAAAAGGCGGGCGTTAACAGACGTTCCGGTGCCACATAAATGATTTTGTAGCGGCCCTGCGAAGCGAAATAGAGGGCTTTGCGATACTGGCCGGAATTGAGCGAGCTGTTCAGAAACGCGGCGGGAATGCCGGCCTGGTTCAGCGCGGCAACCTGGTCTTTCATCAGCGAGATCAGCGGCGAAATGACCAGCGTGATTCCCGGAAGAAAAACCGCCGGGATCTGGTAGCACACCGACTTGCCTGCGCCGGTCGGCATAATGCCCAGCACATCGCGGCCGTCTAAGAGCGCGCAGATCAGATCGATCTGTCCCGGACGGAATTCGTCATAGCCATAATATTTTTTCAGCGCCTTATGAATCGGCGGATAGGTACGGTTGTTCATGGTCTTCCGATATTGTGACAACGAAAGATGAACCTTTCAAGTCCGGCCCCGGAAGCCTGCCGTCGACAGACGGCTTCGGCTTTACACGAGGCGAAAAAAAGGGCAGATTCAAGCGGATGGACGCAGGAAAGGGCACACAGACTTTCCAGAAAATCAGCACTCTTTTCTTGTGCTACAATCAAGCAGAAAACGGGAGGCGAAAACATGAAACAGGGTTTTGATAATAATGAATATTTGAAAATTCAGTCCGATCAGATTCGAAAGCGGATTGATTCTTTTGGAGGCAAGCTGTACCTCGAATTCGGAGGAAAGCTTTTTGATGATTTTCACGCGAGCCGCGTTCTGCCGGGATTCCAGCCGGATTCCAAGCTGCAGATGCTGCTGGAATTAAAGGATGAAGCCGAAGTGGTCATCGCCATTTCCGCCAAGGATATTGAAGCGGCGAAAATCCGTGAGGACCTGCAGATTTCCTACGATCAGGACGTTCTTCGTCTGATTGAAGAGTTCCAGAAAGCCGGCCTTTTTGTCAGCTCGGTCGTAATTACCCAGTATTCCGGACAGAAGAGTGCCCAGAAACTGAAACGCCAGCTGCACAAGAAAAACATCAAGGTGTACTACCACTATGTAATTGAAGGCTATCCAACGGATACCCGCCACATTATTTCCAAGGACGGTTTTGGCAAGAACGACTACATCGAAACCGAGCGTCAGCTCGTTGTCGTTACGGCGCCAGGTCCCGGTTCGGGAAAAATGGCAACATGTCTTTCCCAGCTTTACCATGAAAACCAGCGCGGCATCAAAGCGGGCTACGCCAAGTTTGAAACGTTCCCGGTATGGTCGCTGCCGCTGAATCATCCGGTCAATGAAGCGTATGAAGCGGCGACTGCCGATCTCGATGACAAGAACATGATCGACCCGTTCCATTTCGAGGCGTACGGCAAAGTCGCCATCAACTACAACCGCGACATTGAAATTTTCCCGGTTCTCAAAAAGATGTTTGAAGAAATTTACGGCTCGTCTCCTTACAATTCCCCGACGGATATGGGCGTCAACATGGTCGGTTTCTGCATTTACGATGACCAGGCCGTGCGCGAAGCCGCTATTCAGGAAATTGTCCGCCGCTATTTTGCAAGCCGCACCCGCTTCCTGCTCGACGAATGCGGTCAGGATGAACTGCAGCGTCAGGAAATGCTTCTGCAGAAATGCCAGATCACGCCGGAAGACCGCAAATGCGTCAAAGCCGCCCGTGACCGTGCTGCCGTTCGTAAAGTGCCCTGCGGCGCTCTGGAGCTGGATGACGGCACAATGATCGGCTCAGCCAATAACGATTTCATGGGTCCGTCCGCCGGTCTGGTGATGAACGCCATTAAGAAACTGGCCGGTATTGAAGATTCCCACCTGCTCATTGAACCGGAAGCCTTCCGCCCAATCCAGAATCTCAAAACCGAATACATGGGTTCCATCAACCCGCGCCTTCACACGTTTGAAACGCTGATCGCCCTGTCGCTCTCGGCTCAGAACAATCCGGAAGCCGCCATGGCGCTCGAACAGCTGCCCAAGCTGCGCGCAACCCAGGCGCACATCTGCGGCGATCTGGCCGATACGGATCTGAACACCTACAATTCGCTGGGCATTCAGGTTACCTACGAACCGCAGAAGCGCTAGAACCATCCCGATATTTCTGAATCGATTTCGATCGGTTCTCCGATTTTACACACACTCAAGCCGATCCGTCCCTGCGCCGGACCGGCTTTGTCTTTGGCCTCTGGTTGAATCGGGTAAAAGGCTTAGTTAAAATGAAAACAGAATCTGGACGTTTTCAGCGAATTTGAGCACCTGTATGATCGGCTGATGCGTTTCGTCCACGAGAAAAAGAAAGAGAGAAAGAAAATGGCTAAGAAAGTATCTCTGACCGCAGCCAATGCGGTTCGCAATATTCTGAAAAATAAGGAAGATTTCAAGGCGGAGCTTCGCTCTGAAGAAAAAGACGGCGAAAGAACCGTCTACGTCTTCGACGTCTTTTATGGAGACGCGATCGGTACGTTTACCATCGCCAGAGAAAATGATGAAATTCCGGTAGCGGTTCTGAACTTCTCCATGGGCAAGATTTTCTCCAAAGTCAACGACACCAATATTGAAAAGCTGGCCGCCTATGTCCTCGACACCGCGCTTTAATCTCACGCTGCGCGCCGTCGTCTCCACACGCGATGAAGAGCTGGCGCAGAGTGTCATCGCTTGTCTCAGGGAAGACGTTCCGCAGCTTAGCTGCTCGCCGTTTCGTGAAGAAACGTCGCTTGAAAACTGTCTGGAGTTCATGGGCAGTGCCGAAATCACATCAGAACAGAAAGAGCGCATTCTTGCGCGCTGGGATAACGACTGGGACAGCGAAGAAGAGCGAAACGGTACCGAAAATTACTGGGCGTACGCCTTCAATACGAAAATGTTCGATCCGCTTCTTTACTATCTCGAACTGGAGCTTCGCCCGCTTCACAAATAAAGCAATATCTCTTTAACCAAAAAACTGGATGGCCTCTGCATACGCTGCAGAACCATCCAGTTTTTGATTTTTAGATAGGCCTGAGAAACCGTCTTTGTTAAAGGACGGATCGATCGGCTTCGTGCTGTTCGCACTCGAGTGAGTGAAACGTATCTTCCAGCGCGTCGATCAGCTTTTCCGGAGAGAAGCTCCAGGGCGATCTGGCGGCTCTGGCGCTTTCGTTATGAATCCAGGCCCCAAGAACGGCTGCCTGGTCGGGCTTGAGTCCGGCGGAAAGCAGACCGCTGATGATGCCGCAGAGCGCATCGCCGCTTCCGCCCTTGGCCAGTGCGGAGTCGGGACGATGAATCACAAAGTGCGAATTCTGGGAGCAGACGAGCGTGAAATCCGATTTGAGCACGAGCGTCACTTGCGGATGCTTCGCGCAGAAGTCCTGCGCGAGCGTCAGCGGATCGCTTTCTACCTGTTCAAGCGGGGCGTGAACGAGACGCGCAAATTCCATCAGATGGGGCGTGAGAATAATCGGTTCGTCATGCGCGTCCAGCCATTGAATGTGGTTATCCAGAGAAAGGATATTGATCGCGTCCGCGTCGAGAACACACGGCCTGTCGGCTTTGAGAACTTCCTGGACGACTTCCTGCGCACCCAGACCGGTGCCCATGCCATTGCCGGCGCCGATCACATCGCAGCGATCGATTGCCGTTGAAAGCAGCTTGGCGGAGCCGGGCGCAAACCAGCCTTCCGCATCCTGATCGGCCCGTAAAATCATGGCCAGATCCATTTTGGCGGCAATGGCTTTCGCGGCGTCTTTGGGGGTAAACAGGGTGAGCGTACCGCATCCGCTTGAAAACGCGGCTTTGGCGCTCATGCAAAGCGCCCCCTGCATGCGCGCACTGCCGCCGCAGAGCAGCAGCTTGCCAAACGTACCCTTGTGGGAAAAATTCGAACGACGGGGGAGATATTCAAGCGCGTCCTTGCGGGTGAACAGCTTTGGCTCGGCGGCTTTTTCGTGCAGAAAGGCGGGAATGCCGATGTCGGCGATTTCGATCGATCCGGCATGGGCCGGTCCGTTGTTTAAAAGCAGACCCCACTTGAGGCAGTCCAGCGCAACGGTTAAATCCGCCCGAATGGCACTGCCGAGAACTTTGCCTGTCGTGCCGTCGATGCCCGAGGGGACATCGATGGAAACGATCGGCGTTTTCGCTTTGTTCAGCAGATTCACGTAGTCGCAAAACGGTGCCTGCAGCGTCCGGTTGAGTCCGTTTCCAAACAGGGCATCGACCAGAAGATCCGCATGCTCTGCTTCCTCTTTTAACGTGTTGAGAAGCGGGACGATCTGAGAGGGAAGACGATCGAGTCCATAAGCCGCAAAGGCACCCTCTGAATTTTCGCCTGAATTCCTGTCCAGAGTCTTCAGATTCTCCAGAGTTTCCTTGTCTGAATTGTCTGCGTCGTCTGGTTTTTCTGCGTCCGTCTTTGCTCCGGCGTCAAAGCGCCAGAGCTGGCCTTTTCTTTCGAGCGCCTTGTTTACAAAGAGACACGTCAGACTGCAGGCGTTGCTTATGGCCAGCTCGGCGAGTGCCTGCAGCTGGATTTTTCCATCGCCCGAGAGTGTATCGAGGTTAACGAAGACGCGAACCGCGCGATTTTGAAGCAGCAGAATCCGGGCGCAGGCCAGACCGTCGGCGCCGTTGTTTCCCGGACCGCACACAATCAGAATGCGTTTTGCGTCCTTGGAAAAATCTTGCTTCTGTATGGATCGACAGACGCTCTGGGCGGCGTTTTCCATCAAAATGAGGGATGGAATTTTCAGGCCGTCGATCGCCTGATGATCGGCCTCGCGGGCCTGCCTGGCCGTGGCGACATACTGGGTAATCAAGGGGCTCATCCTCCTTTAGCTTCCATAAATTCTACCGGTATCTCTATGTTATAATGGCAAGCTGAAAGGAGACACATCCTATGTCCAAAGAGAATAAACATTCAACCGCTTCCGTGGCGAAAAAATCGATCATCGCTGGCGGCCTGATCGGCACCGGCGGCTTTTTTATTGCGAAAGCGATTGGCCTGCTCTATTCCGTTCCTTTTTCGACTATCCTCGGCAGCGACGCCTTAATGTCGTACTACGGTTCGGCTTACCGAATCTACAGCTACCTGCTCAACGTCTTTACCGCAGGAGCACCGATGGCGATTGCCACTATGGTCGCCAAATATATTACGCGCAAGAACAGCCGCACCGTTCTGGCGGTTCAGCGCATGTCCGTTCTGTTCATGGCTCTGCTTGGCTTTTTAGGCATGGTCATCATGTTTGCGCTCTCAAGCGTGCTCGGTCCGCTGATGGCCGACGGTACGCAGGACGGCGCCCAGGTGATGACTCAGGTTCTGGCCATATTGTCCATCGCCATATTTTTTGTTCCGCTGCTCAGCGCCTATCGCGGCTTTGTGCAGGGATGCAAGGAGATGGAGGAATACGCCTTTTCCCAGGCGTTTGAACAGATCTTCCGCGTCGGCTTCCTGCTTGGTGTCGGCTGTCTGCTCGTTTACGTCTTCCATTTTTCTACCGTATATGCGCTGTACGCGGCTGTTTTATCGACGTCCGTAGCGGCCGTTGCGGGTCTGATTCAGATCATGCACTTTTCCAAAGGGCTTCAGGGCCAGCTTCGCCGTTCGGCGAAAACCGAAAATACGAGAGCCGTACCCCTTCGCCCGCTCTTTAAGGAATTCATTCTGATCTGCATTCCGTATCTGCTCTTTGCGGTCATCGGTTACGCCAACGACATTTACGACGCAGTTCTGCTTCCGACGGGCCTGCGCATGTCGAGCTATACGGCTGCCCAGATTCAGACGATGACGTCGGCGGCCAACTACGTCGGCATCAAGCTGACTGCGATTCCGATGATTCTTTCTCCAGGCTTCGTGGCGGCGATCATTCCGCACATCACGTCCGCTCTGGAAATGAAGGACTACAGGACGGTGCGCAAGGATATCCTCGACTGCATCAATATCGTTCTGTATATCGCGCTCTTTCTCAGCTTCTGCATTTTCGCCTACGCCGGCCCGCTCTTCTACTCGCTCTATTTCACAAGCGACTTGCCTTTAGCGACGCAAAGCGTGCGCTGGATTGCGATCGAAGGCTTTTTCGGCACGATCACGCCGGTCATTTCCTCGATGATGATGGCCTGCCGCATGCGCAGGAAACTGCTGAAGCAGATGCTTATTTCCGCAGTGATCAAAGGCATTATCATGGTACCGATGGTCATGCTGATGGGAATCGCGGGCGCGGTGATTTCGTCCGTGATCTGCTTTTCCTACATTATTTTCTATTCGCTCAATCAGATGACAAAGGCGTACGGCGTTCGCTTCCGCTCCACCCTGAAGCTGCTCGTGCAGACGTCCATCTGTCTGCTTGCGACGAGTCTGGTGATCTGGCTTCTCAGCCTGATGGGCTGCGGTGCAACGACCGGCTCGAAACTGATGTGCTTTCTGACGATGTGTGTCAGCGGCATTGTCGCCTGCATCGTCTTCTTCGGTATGTCTCTGTATTTCCGCATTCCCCAGCATCTCTTTCATATCCGGTTTAAACGGCCGGCAAGGAGGGTGTAATCATGTATGACGTTTTAGTGGTCGGCGGCGGTCATGCCGGCATTGAAGCCGCGGCGGCGGCAGCCCGCATGGGACAGAAAACCATCCTGGTCACAAACGATATTTCCATGATCGGCTCGATGCCCTGCAATCCCTCGGTCGGCGGTCCGGCCAAGGGCATCGTCGTTCGCGAAATCGACGCCTTTGGCGGTCTGATGCCAAGAGCAGCCGACCAGACGGCTCTGCAGTTTAAAATGCTGAACACGAAAAAAGGACCGGGCGTGCAGTGCCTGCGCGTACAGTCCGACCGCGACGAATACCGCCGCTGGATGCGCGAAGCGCTGATAGCCCAGGATAACCTGGAAATTCTCGAACAGCGCGCGGCGCGCATTTTGCTCGAAGGCCATCGCGTCATCGGCATCGAATGCGAAGACGACACGCAGATTCTTTCGCGTACCGTCATTCTGACCGCCGGTACCGGCATGCGCTCGACCATTTTGCGCGGCCATACCGCGACCGTCAGCGGCGCGGATGGCATGCCGACCAACTCGACGCTTTCGCAGTCTCTGGCCGACGCCGGTCTCGATCTGATCCGTCTGAAAACCGGAACCCCTCCGCGCGTTGTCTATTCGAGCGTGGATCTCTCGCAGGCGGCCATTCAGCAGGGAACGGATGAATTCATCACGTTCTCCGATACGACTACGCCAGATGAAGTGCTGCCCTTTGATCAGCAGCTGCCCTGCTACCTGATTTACACCACGCCAGAAACGCACGAAATCATTCGGGACCATCTGCAGGATTCTGCCATGTATTCCGGTCTGGTCACCGGTACAGGTCCCCGCTACTGCCCGAGCATTGAAGACAAGCTCGTACGCTTTGCGGACCGTCCCCGCCATCAGCTCTTTCTCGAACCGGAGCGCGCTGCGTATGATACGTTTTACATCCAGGGATTTTCCACATCCATGCCCGAAGACGTGCAGGGACAGATGGTTCGCTCGCTGCCTGGCATGAAAGACGTCGAAATCCTCAAATACGCCTACGCGATTGAATACGATGCCGTCGATCCGCTGCAGATGAAGCCTTCGCTGGAAAACAAGAAAATTGAAAATCTGTTTACCGCCGGCCAGGTCAACGGAACGTCCGGCTACGAAGAAGCGGCCGGTCAGGGTCTGATGGCCGGCATTAACGCCGCCCTCAAAAACCAGGGGAAGGAACCAATCGTGCTGGGCCGGGATCAGGCGTACATCGGCGTCATGATTGACGACCTGACGACCAAAGGCACGAAGGAGCCGTACCGTCTGCTCACCTCGCGTGCGGAATACCGTCTGCTGCTGCGCCATGACAACGCTCCGCGGCGTCTGTGTGAAATCGCCCATGCCTGCGGCGCCCTCAGCGACGAACGCTACGAAGCGTTCCTCAAGAGTCAGGACGAAGAGAAAAAGGTTCTCGAAGATCTGGCCGCAACCCGCATTAAGCCGGATGAAAAAATCAACGCCGTTCTGGAAGCGGCTGATGCCGGTTCTCTTGAAC
>NZ_JBKXLD010000066.1:0-13099 GCF_047010065.1 Allobaculum sp. | reverse complement strand
GTATCTAATATTCAGTCTCGCGTATACCCGTCGATTGTTTGACACTTACGAAATACAGAAGAAAAGCATCGGATCTTTCTCGATCGCCGGCCGATCGAAGAAATCCGGTGCTTTTGTGTTTCCTGCGTTCAAACGATATAAGCGGCCCTCAGAAGGCTTCCTGCCTTCTTACTTGAAAAAGGAAGAGAAGAGATCGCCGACCAGGCTGCCCGCAAAGTTGCCGGCGGCCCGTTTGGCGGTGGAATTGTCGGAGCCAAGAATGCCGCGGCTGATGGATTTGCCTACGCTTCTCCCGATGCTTCGTGCAGAAGAACGGGCGGCTTTTTTCACCGACTTTTCCAGAGAAGAAGATGAATTGCGCGAAGAAGAGGAACGATTCTGTCGGCGCCGGGTCTGGCTGCGGGCAGGACGGTCGTCTTCGTAATTTTCATACTCGTCTTCGTCAGCGCGACGGGGATTCGTGCGATTGGATTTCGAACGGGAGGAGGAAAAAGCACGAGTATCTGCTTCTTTTTGGTCTGCTTCTTTCTGCCGCTTCTGCTCTTCAAGCGCTTCATAGGCGCTGTAGGCATCAAAGGCTTTAGCGTAGTGGTCGTACATCGGATCCCGGCTTTCCACAAGCTGGATTTGCGAGGGTGTGAGAGCCTGGAAAGAAGAGTGGGGCGGAAGAACGGTTACTTTTTCGACCGGCATCGGGGCACCGTCTTCATCGAGGAAGGAGACGAGCGCTTCGCCGGTTTTGAGCGCGGACAGTTCGCTTAGCGTATCGAGACGGGGATTGGGCCGAAAACCGGCTGCCGCCGATTTGAGCTTTTTCTGATCCGCCGGCGTATAGGCATGGAGAGCGTGCTGAATGCGGTTCTGCAGCTGGGAAAGAATGTCTTCATCGAGATCCGACGGATTCTGGGTGATGAAAAAGAGACTGACGCCTTTGGAGCGGATCAGACGAACAACCTGCGCAATCTTGTCGCGCAGCGCTTTTGGCGTATCTTCAAATAACATGTGCGCTTCATCAAAGAAGAAGACCAGCTTCGGCTTGTCGACTTCGCCGACTTCGGGAAGCGTTTCGTACAGCTCAGAAAGCATCCATAACAGAAACGTCGAGTAAAGAAAAGGATTTTGTCCAAGGCGGGACGCTTCCAGAATGTTGATCGTGCCCTGACTGCCGTTGAGCGTCAGCCAGTCGGTGATGTTCAGATCCGGCTGGTTGAAAAAGAGATCGCCGCCCTGATTTTCCAGTTCCAGCAAAGCCCGTACGATCGCCCCGGCTGAAGCCGAAGAAATGGTGCCGTACTGCGCCTGCAGTTCCTTGCGCTCGTCCATGACCAGAGAAGCCATCGCGCGGAGATCTTTCAGATCGATCAGCTGCCAGCCGCGATCGTCCGCGATTTTGAAAATGATGTTGAGTACGCCGGTTTGGGCGGGCGTAAGCGAAAGCAGACGGGAGAGCAGAAGCGGTCCCAGATCGGAAATCTTGGTGCGCAGCGGAATGCCGTTTTCGCCAAAGACGTCCCAGAAGCGGACGGGATAGCCGCAAAACGCGAACGATTTTGGATCGATGCCGCAGCTTTTCAGACGCGCGTCGATTTTTTCATTTCGCTCTCCCGGCATGGCCAGGGAACTGACGTCGCCTTTCATGTCGACGAGAAAAACAGGGACGCCCAGATCGGAAAAGCTTTCCGCGAGCACTTTAAGGGTAACGGTCTTGCCCGTTCCCGTTGCGCCGGCGATCAGGCCGTGCCGGCAGGCTTTGGAAGGAAGGAGTCCATAGAGACCGTCGGCGTTTGCGCCGACGGGAAGAATTTGCGATGTCGTCATACTGATGTGGCCCTCCAGACGGGGCCGTCTCCTTTCAAAGGACAGTGCCTTTTTTCTTCATTATACGAAAGCCAGGAACGATCCCCGAAAGCGCAGCGTACCTTTTTGCGCCAGGCGCGCATACCGTTTTGGAGGGCGATCGGAAAGGAAGAATAGAGGTCAGGGGATCCGTTATCCAATTGATACAGAAGTCGATATAATGGAAGCCATGAGTAAGCAAAGAGGATCGGCGAGGGCGGCAGCTTCGTCGAAACAGAAGAAACCGTCCGTCCAGAAGAAAGGACCGGCGGCGCACAAAAAAGGCACGTACGGCTGGCCAATGACGGCCGCTCTTTTTGCGGTGCTCTTTTTGATGATCATCTGCCTGTGGGCGCTGTTTATCAGCGGACCGTCCCGCCTTTACGATGAGCAGGTCGCCCAGGTGCAGGCGCGAATTGAAGAACAGGTGCCTCATGTCGAGGGCCTGACGGAAAACAAATTCGATTTTGTCACCTGGCAGGGCTATACCGATCAGAAGCTGTACTGGTTTGACGCTCAGGGCGGCATCATTACGGAGCGGGATCTGTCCACGCTCAATTACGAAGCGGCGCGCGAAAAAGTGCGCAGCTCTTACGACATGGATCCGGAAACGGTCACGCTCGCGTACGGCTATTCGGCACCGGTGTATCAGCTGCAGTCCGGCGAACAGATCCTCATGCTCGATTACGACACCCTGGACTGGGTATATGAAAGGAACCTGGTACATGCTCAACCGTGAAGACTGGTACGCCCCCTGGTTTAACCGTACCGCCTGGATTTTTGAAAATATTGATGCCCTTTCGCTCGAACCCAATGAAATTCTGACGCTGCTGGCGATCAACTACCTGCAGGAAACGAATCAGCCGGTCATCGCCGAACAGCTGGCTCTGAAAACTGGACTCGATCCGGAAGCGATTGACGAAGCGATGTCTTCGCTGTCCGACAAGGGGTGCATGACGATCGATACCCGAAACAAGCAGCTGACGATCATGCTCGACTGCCTGCTCGATCAGGCGCCGGCTGCCGGTCATCCGCTTGAAAAGACGCTGCTGTCCAGCGTGCAGGCGGAATTTGGCCGGACGCTTTCCGCCTCCGAACTCGAACGGCTCAGTCAGCTTTGCGACACGTACGAACAGTCGACAATTTTGCATGCGCTCGATGAGGCGGCTGTCTACAATAAGCGCTCGATTGCGTACATGGAAGCGCTGCTGGTCAACTGGAAAGCCAAGGGCTTAAGCGCCCAGGATATTGAAGAGGGAAGACGATGAAACCGGAAGAAATTCTGGATCAGATTGAAATTCTGTTCCCAAATGCCAAATGCGAACTGCTGCACGAAACGCCGTTTCAGCTGCTGGTCGCCGTCGTGCTGTCGGCCCAGACAACGGATGCGGGAGTAAACCGCGTCACGCCGACGCTCTTTTCCCGCTGGCCCGATTCGGCTTCGCTGGCCAAGGCGGATGTGCAGGAGGTCGCCGACACCATTCGCAGCATTGGTCTTTATCCGACCAAATCCAAAAACATCGTGGCACTCGCCCAGAAGATCGAAGAAGAGTTTCACGGCGAAGTGCCGTCCACGTTCAAGGAACTGCAGTCGCTGCCTGGCGTCGGCCGCAAGACGGCTAACGTAGTCCGTTCCGTCGCTTTCGACATTCCATCGATGGCCGTCGATACCCATGTGGAGCGGGTTTCCAAGCGTCTGGGTCTGGCCAAGTTTGACGATGATCCGCTTAAGGTCGAAGAAAAGCTGCGCCGCAAGCTGCCGCGCGAGCGCTGGAATCAGGCCCATCACGACCTCATCTTTTTCGGCCGCTATTTTTGTACGGCCCGATTCCCCAAATGCGAAAAGTGCCCGTTTGCCTCGTTTTGTAAACGGGAAAAGTTTGATCTTTACAAGGCACAGAAAATTGATCCCGACTTTGTGGCCAAGGGTGTCCGGCCAAAACGCAAAGCGTCCAAATAATTTCCAGACACAATATTGAATCCATTGACGGCTTCTTCAACAATCTTTCCGACGGTTTGAAGAAGCCGCTTTTTTTCTGCCTGCCCGTCTTTCAGGCGGGCGGTTTTCACCGGGAGAAAAGCGTGACGGAATGCGGAAAATAACATGATTTACACTCTATTCCACATCATTATGGAATATTTTTAATCTTTACTCCCACTCTGGCGTGTGATTATCCTTTCTTCAGATCGATCGCGGACTGCAGACGCGAAAACGGCCGGTCCAAACGGCCGGATCCAGACAAGAAGAAAGGAAAAACGAAATGTTTCAAGCGTTATTCAAGTCGTCCCGGGCTTTTTTATGCGCTTTGAGTCTGTGCTGCGGCCTCTCGAGTGCCGCCGTGCAGAAGACCGATCCGCCGGACATTCCTGCGCTGACGATGCAGACGAATGAAGGCGGCAGCCTGAGGGCTGTATTGGAAAGTGAACCGATCGAATGTCCTCCCGGCCAGAAAACAGAGACCGATCTGAAAGGCGCAAAGACTCTCGAAATCGAAGCCGAAAGCCAGCCGGGCTATGTCATCGAACGACTCGAAATCAATGATGTCCCGCAAAGGGATGCGATGCAGAAAGCGTCCTGGAAGAAAATCGTCCCTGTCGAAACGCCGATGGTTATCCAGGCGCGTTTTGAAAAAGAAGAAACCGGCAGAGCCAGAGCGGATCAGGCAGACGTAGAGGCTTCACAGATCTCCGATCGCTCAAGCGGGGATGCCTCCTCCAGCTCTTCTCTCGCATCGTCTTCGGAAAACGAGAGCGATCGCGAAACGGAGCAGAAGGAATCCGATCCGTCCAAAGACGGGGCAAACCCAGAAGAAAACGAAGCCAGTCCTTCTGCTTCACCGGCAGAAAGACGCGCCGCAAAGCCAAAAGCGTCCGGTCTGGTCGTCGAAGGCTATCGCGCCCTGTCCGTTCGGGTAGGCACTGCCACCGAAAACAACGGACTCTGGCTGCTCTCGAATGGAAAATGGGCGTTTTGCGGCAACTGGCAAAACGGCATGCCCTTGCGGGGCGATTCGGCGAGTGCTCCTGTAGAAGTCGATAACCCCGCTTTGCGCAAAGTTCTGTATTACGCGTATAACGGTCCGGCGAACATTCTGATCGCCAAAGGCTATTCCGAAGAAGCGCAGATCGTCATCACCGATGATCTGGTTTCGGAAGCTCTCGGCAACGGATCGTTTTCGCACAATATCGCTCTGGAGGGCAGCTGGATTCCCGTCGTTTCAAAACTCTGGGAAGAAATTCAGGCCAAACCCGATCCGACCTTTTACAAAGCCTATATGGTCACCGTCGCTGGACAGTATCTCAACTGGAACGGCCATTGGATGCCCAAGCAGCCGCTGCTGTATGGAGAGGGCGAGCCGCCCAAAGAACCGACGCACTGCTGGTTGTGGATGGAAAAAGGCACCACGATGCCCCAGATTACGGTGTCCAACTCCAAGCGCTATTCGTTTGCGGGGGCGGAATTTGGCGTCTACCAGGGCCTGACGCCCGATGAATCCAAACGGGTGGGAACGCTGATCAGTCAGGCCAATGGCGAAACGAATACGCTCGATCTGGAAGAAGGCTGGTACTGCATCAAGGAACTCAAAGCGCCGCCAAACTATCAGCTCTCCTCCGAAATCCGGACGGTGCATCTCGAAAACGGCAAGACCGTCAAGGAATCGGGAAATGACACGTACTTCCAGGACACGCCGGACTACTTTGTCCCCGGTCTGATTTTGAAAAAGCAGCACAGCCGGACTCACTCTTCCACACCGTCGAAAAGTCTGGCCGGGGCGCAGTTTCAAATCGAGTATTACCGGGACGTCAACGTGAAAGTCAAACCCGGAAAGAAGCCCGTGCCGGCGTACTCGTGGATTTATCAGACCGACAGCCAGGGGCGTCTCAAAATGGACGATTCGCATTTTGTCAGCGGCGATGAGATTTTCAAAACCGCCGATGGAACGCACGTGCTGCCCGTTGGCTGCGTACTGATCCGCGAAATCAAAGCGCCCGACGGCTACTTTCTCAATCCGGAAGAAAAGGGTATCGTCCTCGATGACACCGCCATCGACCCGTTTGAAAATCCGCTTATTTTCGAAGAGACGCCCATCGACACCATTCTGTTCAAATACGACCGGCAGACCAATGCGCCTTTAGCCGGCGTCGAATTCCGTCTTGGAAAACCGGATGGAACCGAAGAAATTTTAAAAACGGACGAAAACGGCGAAATCGCCTTTTCCTATGCGACCGACGGAACGTACACGATTCAGGAAGTGCAGCCGCTGCAGGGGTATCAGGCAGCCGCCAATGTGCTGACAGTCATCGTTGAGGGCGAACGCGTTCAGATCCAGGGTCTGGAGGATGGGCAGCGCCATGAAAACGGCCGCCTGTCCATTCCAAACGATTCAGGCGGCGCAAAACTGAAAATTCAAAAAGTCGACGAAAACAATGAGCCGCTGCGGGGCGCCGAATTTACTTTGTACGGCGAAGATCGCCAGAGTGTCCTTCAGAAAAAAGAGAGCGGCGAAAACGGCGAAATTCATTTTGAAATCGAAGCGGACGCTCTGTATTACATCGCCGAAACGAAAGCGCCTGAAGGCTATCGGATGAAAACGGACGAAACGGGAAATCCGCTGCTTCATGCGATTCGATTTGCGCGCGATTCGCAGGGCAATTTGCAGATTACAGTCGATTACAAAGGCGAATCCGCCTGGCCAGAAGGCTGGAGTCTGCAGAAGGACGAAAACGGCCTTCCCGTTCTGAAATGGACAGTTTCCAATGCGAAACAGCTCCTTCTGCCCCAGAGCGGAAGTCAGGAGGCGCTGCTTTTTAGCGGCATGGCCGTTGCGTTGTATACTGTCGGGCTGCTTATGAGGACGCCCGCATTTAAGCAAAGAGAGAAAAAGAAAAACGGAAAGAGGGGAACAAACGGATGAGTCACAAAAGACGATGGCCGCAGGCGCTGGCTTTAAGCGCCGTCCTGGGACTGAGCGGCATGACGGCTATGTATACGCCGCTTCTGGTCCATCCAGTTCTGGCGGCGCAGACGTGCACCATTACGCTGCACCCGGGAAATACCGGATCGCTGGCGGGACGCAAGTTTGAACTGTATCGCCTGATGGATGCTCAGGAAGCCGAAGATGGAAGTTCCATTCACTACACGATCAACCCGTTATGCAAGCCGGCGCTCGTTCGAACGATCTGCGATCGAAAAGGCATTGCGCTCCAGGACATGACGGACCAGCAGATCCTGGACGAAGTCGAAACGTATCGCACGATTGTCGGCCAGCCGGAAGGCGTTCAGTCCGATTTCCGGCAGTTTGTTGAAAGTCTGCGTCCCAATCTGATGCAGTATGCCAATCCGGAAAAGCGGGTAACGATTACGCAGGCGGACGTATCCGCGGCGGACGGATCGTATGTGTTCAAAAATCTTAAGCCGGGCTGGTATCTGCTCAATGAAGCCGACATCCCCTCAAGCGCGCAGACTCATCAGGCCGCTTCGCTTTGCGTGGTGGATACGTGGACGAAAAACATGGACGTGCAGCTGAAAGGAAGCGTGCCGCAGCTGATCAAGAAAATTGAAGAAGACGATCAGAATGTCGGCTGGAACGATATCGGCGATTACCAGGGCGGGCAGAACATTCCGTATCGCATCGATGTCGCCGTGCCGTCGATGGAGGAATACGATACGTACTTCATGAAAATCCACGATGTGATGGACGCCGGTCTGACTCTGCATCCGGATTCCATTCGCTGCAGCTTTGTGGAAGGCAGCCAGATCAAAACCATTCCCGCCGGTCAGTATCGGGTCGAAACCGGAACGGAAGGCGAAACGTTTGCGGTTTGTTTTGACGACGTGAAGGGGCTGGTAAATTCCATTCTGCCCAAATTCGATGCTGCAGGAAATCACGTGTACGGCCAGACGCTGCGCATCGAATTTGAAGGCGAATTCAATGAAAACGCCTTTACCAGCGGCGAAGGCATGACCGCGCAGGAAAACGATGCGCGTCTGGAGTATTCCAGTGATCCGCGTGCGGACGGGCAGGGAAAGCACAACTTCACCCCATGGGATACCGTTGTCAGCTATTCCTATGCGCTGAAGGCGACAAAGATCAATGACGCCGACAAGCCGCTTAAGGATGCAGCCTTCCGCCTGTAT
Source organism: Allobaculum sp. (assembly GCF_047010065.1). NCBI lineage: Bacteria > Bacillati > Bacillota > Erysipelotrichia > Erysipelotrichales > Erysipelotrichaceae > Allobaculum > Allobaculum sp. The sequence goes on along the minus strand of NZ_JBKXLD010000066.1, from coordinate 5,124 downwards.
GAAGACGAAGCGTGCACCCGGGAAATTCTGCTTCGACCAGCGAAAGACGGCTATTTTGTTATGAACGAAAACGCAATTGCGCAAAATCCGGATCTGAAAAAGCAGGCGGTCGAAATGGTCACCGGCGCCGATGGGATTTTCCGCATTTACGGACTGGATCAGGGCAGCGTCTATTTGAAGGAAACGCGCGCGCCGCAAGGCTATCGCGGACTGTCGAAACCCGTTCAGCTCGATGTGCTTCCGACGTTTACCAATCAGCGCGATGAATACACAGCCGGCGATAAGGATCTCGATCTCAAAACCCTGAATACGCTCGAAGCCAGAGCGGTCATTACCAACCATGTGCTCGGCCAGGACGAACGCGTGGAAAAAGTACTCGAAACGTCAATCCATCCTTTGGCCCTTTATATGGATGTGGTCAACCGGACGTCTCTCGTTCTGCCTCTGAGCGGATCGAGTACAGCGCTGGTTTCTTTCGGCGCGAGCGGCCTGCTCGTTATCGGCGGACTGAGTCTGGGTCTGGCCAGCCGCCGCAAATCCAAAGCGGAAGACGAAATGGAAAACGCTGAATCTGGAAAACGAAAAAATCGAAAGAAAGGTCCGAAGCAATGAAAAAGCGCGGCCAGAGAGCGGGTCGTAAAAAGAACATCCGAAAGACGCTTTCCCTCCTTCTGATCGTTCTGGGTCTTGGCTTCAGCATGCTGCCGGCGCTTTCTTTTTCCTGGACGAAGGCGGCGCAGGAAGACAGTGTGCGCTCCATGCTCCAGACACCGCAGAAGAGCGATGTTCAAAAACTCGAGGCGATCGATCAGAACGCCAGGCGCTACAATCAGGCACTTGCGCAGGATCTGGACGGGTTTTTTCCTTCCCGGGAGCAGGACGGCTATGAAGAACAGCTCGACTGGAACGGCAATTCGATCATGGGTTCGATTTCCATTCCCAAAATCGGGGTCCATCTGCCGATTTATCCCAGAGCCAGTGCGCAGAGCATGGCCAGCGGAGCCGGACATGTGGAATGGTCTTCGCTGCCCTGCGGCGGGAAAGGCAGTCATTGCCTGCTTTCTTCGCACCGGGGCATGGCGAGCGCGATGCTGTTTACGCGCCTGGATGAGCTGGAAGAAGGGGATCTGTTTCTGATCGAAAATCCGCTCGAGACGCTTGCCTATCGCGTCTGCGACATTCAGGTAGTGGAACCGTCCAAAACGGAGAAGCTGAAAATCGATCCGGAGGAAGATCGGGTGACGCTCATTACGTGTACGCCCTTTGGCATCAATTCACACCGTCTTTTAGTAAGCGGGATGCGCACGGAATATACCCAGGATATGGAAGAAGAGCGTCAGAGCGCTTCGCCGATGCTTTCGGTTTCTTCGCCGGTTTCCCGGCTGTTTCTGCTCGTGCCGGCTGCCCTGTTCGGTCTGGTCGGACTCGTTTTTCTGGCGCGCTTTTTCGCTCATAGGAAAAGACGCTGAATGCCTGCCTTATCGAAATACAAAACGATAAAGCAGGAGGCTTGTTTTTAAAGTTGGAAAGGAGAATGTGATTTGAATCGAATCCGACAGCTTCTCATATCGCTGCTGATGTGTCTTTGCCTGTCCGGTCTGCCCGTTCGCGCAGCCGAAATCGATGCGGCCAGCGAAGAGTCGCCTTCTCCGGCGATTCTGATCGAGCTGGAAGAGACGGAAGACCATCGAAATGGGCACGATGTGGAATTTGAGCTGTACCAGTGTGCCCGGCTCGAAAACGGCGGCTTCGAATATCTGGACGGGTATAAAAACTGTTCCCTGCAGCCGGAAGATCTTCAAAGCGCCGACGCCCTCTACAAGGCGCTCGACATTTTATCCGCGGCGAAAGGCAAGCCGATCGCTACATGTACGAGCGATAAAAACGGTCAGGCACTCTTTGAAACCGGCGAATGCGGTCTGTTTCTGATCCATACGTCCAGGCCGTCCGGCTACGACCGGATTCCGGATTTTCTTTGCGCGCTTCCCATGTTTAACGAGGAAAACGGTTCGCTCGAATACCGGGTAAAAGTCAGCGCCAAGTCGCTGCCGCTGCCAGTCGTGCAAATCCTCAAGACTGACGAAGACGGAAAAGCCATTACGTCAAAAAACTTTGCGTTTTCCGCCTATCGGGATGAAGAGTGCAAGAATCTGCGCAACGAAGTCGCCGGCGATCCCAAAAACGGCTTTGCGCGCTTCACGCTCGATCTGGGAGAAACCATTTATATTCGGGAAACCAAAGCGCCTGAAGGCTATGATCTGAGTTCACGGATCGTCAAAGCCGAGCTGCTCGAAGACGGTCAGCTTTTTATTGACGAAAGGCTGCAGACGCAAAACGCGCTGACCATTGCAGTACCGTACGCCGATCGAAAGAGCAGCCCGACACCGCAGCCTGGTACAAATCCCCCGTCGACGAATACGAAAACACCGCCAAGCACGCTCAGAAGTCCGCAAACCGGATCGCAAACGCACTACCGCGATCTGCTGCTTCTGTTTGGAGCCATGTGGATGCTTCTGCTTGGCCTGATCGCCCTTCAAAGAAAGCTGGATCGAAAGAAAACCCAGTAAAAAAGCACCCGCCAAAAAGCAGGTGCAAAACGGTACGATCGATCCGACGGTCCGCCCAGAAGCGGGCCGGTACAAAGATCGCTGGTGTGCTTATTTTGAATCGTTTGGATTGAGCAGTTTCTGCCAGAGGTTCAGCTCGGTTCGAAGATCTTCACACTGTTCATCGAGTGTCTGAAACAAATTGTAGAGACCATCTTCGCTGAAAATTCCGGAAGACTGATTTTCAGGCAGGGGATGGTTTTCTTCATAATCGCGATCCGCCAGCCAGTTGCCGTTAAAATACCAGTCATACAGCTCGCTCAGACTGTCCTGACCGGCTTTCAGCGCGTCCAGAAGCTGACTCATCTGGCTGGACAGGTCTTCGAGGTCCTGCATTTTCTTTTCGCGCTTTGCGCACATTCGTTCAAAATCGTTCATGGCTTTTCCTCCTTTAAAGGGATGGCCTTATGCATATACCTTAAAGAAGGCCGATCGAGGAATCAGTTTTTGTGCTTGCGGGATTCGATGAGATTGCGGGCCGCATAGACACCGCTTGCGGACGCGTGGGAGAGGGAATGGGTAACGCCGGAGCAGTCGCCGATGACGTAAAGGCCTTTGCGGGATGTTTCGAGATGGTGATCGACTTCGACTTCCATGTTGTAAAACTTGACTTCCACGCCATAGAGCAGCGTATCGTTGCTGGCCGTCGATGGCGCTACCTTATCGAGTGCGTAAATCATTTCGATGATGTCATCGAGCTGACGTTTTGGAATGACCAGAGACAGATCGCCTGGAGTAGCTTTCAGCGTCGGACGGACAAAGCCGGAATCGATGCGATCCTGAGTGGAGCGCTGACCGCGGATCAGATCGCCGAAGCGCTGTACGATCACGCCGCCGCCGAGCATGTTGGACAGACGGGCAATCGATTCGCCGTAGGCGTTGGATTCATGGAACGGTTCCGTAAAGTGGCTGGAGACGAGCAGCGCGAAGTTGGTGTTTTCCGTAAACAGGGACGGATCGGAATACGAATGGCCGTTTACGGTAATGATGCCATTGGTGTTTTCGTTGACGACCACGCCATGCGGGTTCATGCAGAACGTACGGATTTTGTCCTGATACTTTTTGGAACGGTAGACGATTTTGGATTCGTAGAGAGAATCGGTCAGTTCGCTGAAGGTGACGTAGGGCACTTCCACACGAACGCCGATGTCAATGCGGCTGGCCTGGGATTTCAGGTTGAGATCCTTGCAGATGGATTCCATCCAGCGCGAGCCGGAACGGCCGGTGGAGATGATCATCTGATCGCCTTCAAAGCGGGATCCGTCGCTGCACCAGGCGATGTAGCGACCGTCCTTGGCGACGATCGAATCGGCATGATGGAAGAAGTGGAAGTCCACTTTGTCCTTCAGTTCGTTGTACAGATTGTTCAGAACGACGAGATTGACGTCGGTACCGAGGTGACGGACGTTCGCCTTAAGCAGATGCAGGTTGTTTTCCAGACATTTCTTGTAAAGACGGGCATCGCTGCCTTCGAAAAGACGCGTCTTGTCGCCGCCGCATTTACAGTTGATTTCGTCGACGTATTCCATCAGTTCGATGGCTTCTTTTTTGCCGGTGTATTCGTAAAGGGTGCCGCCGAATTCGTTGGTGATGTTGTATTTGCCATCGGAAAAGGCGCCGGCTCCGCCAAATCCGCTCATGATCGAGCAGGACGGGCAGCGTACGCAGGAAGGAACGGTGGTGCCGTTGATCGGACATTTTCTTTTGGAAAGGGGAGCGCCGCTTTCGAGAACGCCGATGCGTAAAGTCGGATCCAGCCGGGTCAGCTCATACGCCGCAAAAATACCGCCGGGACCTGCACCGATAATCAAGACATCGTAAGATACAGTTTCCATAGTGTATATTCTCCTGGATTCCCTGAGGGAATGGTTTTAAATCGTTTGCGGTGGGCCTGCACGCCGGTTTCGCCAAGTCGTCCCAGACCGTGCAGACACACAAAAAGTCCCGCTTCCATCGGTGCATAGCGTATCCATGTCTGAATTTTCCAGAAGGATTCCTCCGGGAATATCGCTGCGACAAGTCCGAAACAAGCAGGATCAGGGCTGCTGCCAGAGAAAGGCCAAAGCCGCCCGAATACGGAATTATACGCAGGTCGGCCGCAAAAAACAACGCACAGCCTCTTGTGGAAAACGGAATTTTCAACGGGGTGAATTGAAATAGTAAATGCAGCGGTTGAACCTTTCTTTGGGGGATTTCGTCTTTGCAGCGCCAGCGCTGGATTCGGTCCTTCTGTCTGGATCTTTTCCGGACGTTCTGACCGAAAAGTCGATCGATCTGGCCTGAAATTCCATGAAAAAAGCCGGTCGCCTGACCGGCTCGATCCGCGAGAAACGGGAATTATTCTTCTTCCTGAACGGTATCCCAGTCGGGTCCGATTTCAGGGGGCGTTTTGCCCGCAAGACGTTCCTTGAGAACGCGGATTTTCATATCCATATTGTTGTGGTTGACCTTCATGTAACGATGCAGAAAATAGTCCTGAACCTGGTTGTAAAGCGAAACCAGTTCCTGGTATTTCTTC
>NZ_JBKXLD010000065.1:0-13145 GCF_047010065.1 Allobaculum sp. | reverse complement strand
TTTTTGATCTGATCGTCTCGCTTCAAAGCGGCCGGCAGACGTCTTCAGTCCGGATTGCCAACGCCCACACGCAAATTGTCTTCATTGAGAAAAATGGCCAGATACTTCTGGATCGAACCGATCAGATCGACAGCTCCTGCGCATACGATGGGGCGTTCAGAAGCGGACAGATCGATCCGGATCTTCTGACCGTCGAAAAGATTTATGAATTTGCAAACGACTGCGACATTGAAGATGTCCGGGCCGTTCTCGACCGTCAGATCGCGTACAATACGGCGATTGCCGAAGAAGGGCTGCGCCGCAGCTATGGCGCTAATATCGGATCGACGATGCTCAAATACTATGGCAATACCATACGCAATCGGGCGATCGCCAAAGCGGCAGCCGGATCGGATGCGCGCATGAGCGGCTGCGAGCTGCCCGTCATCATTAATTCCGGTTCAGGAAACCAGGGCATGACGGTTTCCATCCCGGTCATTGAATACGCAAAGGAGCTGAACTCCAGCAAAGAGCAGCTGTACCGGGCTCTGGTGCTTTCCAATCTCATCGCCATTCACGAAAAGACCGGAATCGGGCGTCTGTCCGCCTACTGCGGAGCGGTCACAGCCGGCTGCGCGGCAGGATGCGGAATCGCCTTTTTACAGGGTGCGGATCGCAAGGCGATTGAACACACGCTGGTCAATTCGCTGGCGATCGTTTCGGGCATCATCTGCGATGGCGCCAAGCCAAGCTGTGCCGCGAAAATCGCTTCGAGCGTGGAAGCGGGCATTCTGGGCTATCACATGTACTTGAACGGCCAGGAATTTTTAGGCGGCGACGGCATTGTCACCAAAGGCGTGGAAAACACGATCCGAAATATCGGACGCCTTGGCCGGGAAGGCATGCGGCAGACCGATCAGGAAATCGTGCAGATCATGCTGGGCTGTTCGGACCGCACGCTCTGAGTCCTGCAGAGCTTTTCAAGGCAAAGTCCATAAAATCAAACGAATCGAATGAAAAGATCGCCGAATGGAAAAGGATTGTCTGCCGGTTCGGCTATAATTCCCCAAACAGAGCGGATTCCAGACGTTCCGGACGCCCGTGAGGCGGCCGCATTCCGGAATCCGGAAAGGAGTTTTTATGAAAGTCGTTATTGTTGGCGGAGTAGCCGGCGGCGCCACAGCAGCTGCCCGCATCCGCCGTCTGGATGAGCAGGCGCAGATTACGGTATTTGAACGCTCGCATCATATTTCGTATGCCAACTGCGGCCTGCCGTATTACATTGGCGGCGTTATTTCCGACCGCCGCGATCTCACGCTCCAGACCCCGGAAAGCTTCGACGCGCGCTTTCGCGTAAACATGAAAGTCCGTCATGAAGTGACCGCCATTCATCCCGATCGTAAAACTGTCTCGGTGACGAATCTGGAAACCGGGGAAACGTTTGAAGAACCGTATGACAAGCTGCTGCTTTCCCCAGGCGCAAGACCGGTGCTTCCGCGTTTAACCGGCATGGACGCCGATCAGCTGTTCACGCTGCGTACGGTAGAAGATACGCTTCGCGTCAAGGACTATATCGATACGCATCATCCCAGATCGGTCGTTCTGGCCGGCGGCGGCTTTATCGGCATGGAGCTGGCGGAAAATCTGCGCGAACTTGGCATCGACGTGACCATCGTGCAGCGACCGAAACAGCTCATGAACCCGTTTGATCCGGACATGGCGGCGCTGATTCAGGGCGAAATGCGGCGGCATGGCGTAAAGCTGGCTCTCGGCCAGACGGTAGAAGGATTTCGAAAAAAGGAAAACGGTGTGGATGTTCTGCTCAAGGAGCAGGCGCCTCTTCACGCCGACATGGTCATTCTGGCTATCGGCGTCGCGCCGGATTCAAAGCTGGCCAAGGACGCCGGTCTGAAGCTGGGCATCAAGGACAGCATTCTCGTCAACGAGCGCATGGAAACGTCCGTTCCGGACATTTACGCCGTCGGCGATGCTGTTCAGGTTTCTCATTATGTAACCGGCGATCCGGCCCTGATCGCACTGGCCGGCCCGGCGAATAAACAGGGACGCATTGCAGCCGATAACATCTGCGGCAAGGACAGCCATTACAAAGGCTCGCAGGGCAGCAGCATTCTGAAAGTCTTTGACCTCGATGCCGCCGTCACCGGGCTAAGTGAGACGGCCGCCCGCAAAGCCGGTCTCGATGTCGACTCCGTCATTCTTTCTCCGATGAGCCATGCCGGCTATTATCCCGGCGGCAAAGTCATGACTATGAAAGTCGTCTTTGAAAAGGGAACGTACCGTCTTCTCGGCGCGCAGATCGTCGGCTATGAAGGAGTGGACAAGCGCATCGATGTGCTGGCGACCGCCCTTCACTGCAAAATGAACGCGGTCGATCTCAAGGATCTCGATCTGGCGTACGCTCCGCCGTATTCCTCGGCAAAAGATCCTGTAAACATGGCGGGATTCATGATCGAAAACATCCGGGACGGCATTTTGAAGCAGTGGCATCTCGACGATCTGGAGGCGATCGAACACAATCCCGATGTAACCCGGCTCGATGTGCGCACGAATGGAGAATATGCGTGGGGCCATATCGAAGGCTTTCTAAATATTCCTGTCGATGAACTGCGCGGGTGCCTGAATGAACTTGATCCCAGAAAACCGGTTTACGTCATCTGCCAGAGCGGTCTGCGCAGCTACATCGCCTGCCGGATTCTGGAAGCCAACGGGTTTGACTGCTACAACTTTGCCGGCGGATATCGCTTTTACGATGAAGTTACGCACGAACGGCAGCTGGTGGAATCGGCCTTCCCCTGCGGCATGGATCGATAAGAAAGATCCGGCACAGACAAGCCGCTGAAAAAGAAACATCTGAAACAGAGCGGGAAAAAGAACGGCTGAAAAGAAATTCATAAACATAAAAAGGAATACAGGGACGAACATGGCCTTTCGCGGTGTTCGTCCCTGTCCGTTTTCTGCATGTCCGGTGAAAACTGGAAACCCAAAGTCCCGGACGAAGCACAAAAAAATCTGTACCCGATCTGCCGGAGCAGAATTCAAGGTACAGATTTTCATTTCAATGGAGTTTAGAGCCAGAAGGCAAAGGCAGCAGTAATGGAATCGATGATGGATGCTGGATCGACAGCCGATGCCGGGGCGGAAGATGTCGGATCCTGAATGATCCACATGCCGTTTTCATCTACGCCAGTCGCTACGAGGAAATGCGGATTTTCGTTGTCGCCCTGCTGGAGAATGACAATATCGCCGGCGGCAAGCGCGTCTCCGATCTGCGTCTGGTAAGCGGGCAGCGGATTCATCGGAATGCCCCAGTTTAAAGCGGCTCCCGCGAAAATGGAATCGCCGTCGCGAGCGGGCGTTAGATCGTATTCATATTGACGGGCAAAATCCGCAACCGTAACGGGGTTGAACGTCGGATCCTGAAGAAGCCAGGAGAACACTTCGGAAATGGCGGTCGGGGCGCCTCCGGTCTGTACGAACAGGCCGTTTCCATACTGCATATAGCCCCAGTCCGGATTGGCAGTTTTCAGATCCTGCAGCGCGTCGGTTGCAATCTGCGCGTCCCGGTTGCCGTCCTTGTTGGCACTCGGATAAGCGAGAATGAAATCCACCATGGATGGATCCGAGGCGGCCAGATTGACGATGGCTCCAGGCCATGCCGAAGAATCGGTAAAGAACTGCTCGAACAGACGGACTTTTTCCGGCTGCTCCGGAACCGTGATTTCACTGGTCGCATTCAGCTGATCCCGTGCAGCTGCATCGCCGTTTTTGGCGGCTTCGATCGTTGTCAGAAAGGATTGATCGTACGCGTCGAGAGCGGCCTGCTTCATTGTGTTAAATGCGCCTTCGTCCCAGTCGTCCGGCTTAACGGCATTGTTGACCAGGGCGGTAAAGTCATCGTACTGCTTCATCGCCTCGGTTTCGGCGGTCTGGTATGCCGAAGAAGAAGGCATGCCTGATTTGTGATGGAGATAGACGACCGCAAGCAGAGACGTCAGCGTCACGGCCAGAACCAGAATCAGAACGGGAAGAACAAGCGATCCCTTTCGTTTCTTTGGCTTTGCCGGTGCCGGCTGCGCTTTGCGCGAGCGGGAAGACCGGGATGGAAGATCGACTTCATAGTCGTCTTCTTCGTCATAGTTTTCGTCATCCCAGAGCTCTTCATCCGCGAGATCTTCATCAAATAACTGACGCTCTTCCTTTGGGGAAGGGCGCCTGGACGCTTCGCGAGTGGCAGCCTCCCGATTCGCCTTGCGGCTTTTTGGTTTTTCTGTGTTATTTTTCATGACGATATTTTAACATACGGCTGTTCCCGGTCGAATACGCCATACTAAATTCAGCCAAATTGATGGGCACGCCAGCGCTTTGTCAACGCTGACGCACTAGACGCGGCACGATATGAAAACCTTTTCCTTTTTTACAGGACGAGCCCAAAGAAAAAATACGGCGCAATTTGGAAAAGCTGCGCCGCTTAGAAAATTGAAAGCTGAAAGATTTCTTTTACAATACCGTATTGTGTGCCGCCCATTTCGCGGCGTTTTTGAAAGCGCACAGGATCCGATTGCCCAATGCGGCTTCTGGTTTCAACGGTCGGAACGCTCTTAGCATCCGCTATAAATGAAAAGGCCAGAACTGGAAACAGGAGAGACATGAATACAAACCATAACGATACAAACCCAAATCCGTCTGCTTCTTCCCGACTCGAAGAGAAGGACTGGCAATGGGAAAGTCCGGAAGAAAAAGAACGAAACGACAGGCTGTTTTCCTCAAGCGCTGCCGATTCGCTGGCCTCTCTTTCCAGAACACCGGACAAAACCGGCCGACGGACCCGAAAAAACACAGAACAGACGATGAAGAAAACGGCTTTGAAAAAAGAGCCGGCCAGTCGCGCCGATCAGAGCGCTCACTCTGCCGCTTCTTCAGCGTCAAATCGGACGAGTGCGCGAAAAGCCGGGAAGCAGGCGGCGCGAACGTCCGCAGGAAAACCTGTGAAGAAGCACCATTTTATGCGACGTACGCTGATCGGCCTGCTGGCGTTTGCGGCGGCCTCCTTTGGGGCGTATAAAATTTATCCGCTCGTGGCCGGACCGCAGATCGGCTCCGCCTCGCTTTCTTCCGAGCAGATCGATGAAATGGTCCGCAGCCGTCTGATGAACCAGACGAGCCGCAATCTGCAGCGCATTCCCGTCTTCGCGCACCGCGGCTTTGTCGAAGACAATCTGGACAATACGTTCGCTTCGTTCGATCTGGCGCTGCTTTCCGGCTGCCCCCAGGTCGAGCTGGATGTACGCACCAGTTCGGACGGTGTGCTGTATGTCTGCCACGACGATTCGCTGAAAGGACCGGCGGGTCTGGACTGGAACATTACCGAACATACGAGCGAAGAACTCGACCAGATCATTTTGCATAACGGAGAAAAGCTGCACCGCCTGTCGGAAGTAATCGGCCGCTATCGCGATCAGCTCATTTACCTGATTGAATTCAAGGACGATCGAAACGATCCTCAGCCGTTTCTGGATGTCGTCGAAGCGTATCCCCAGTACGCTTACACGATGCAGGTGCAGTCCTTTTATACCGGCATTCTCGAAGCCATCCACGAAAAGCTGCCGAACATGTTTGTTCAGCTGCTCGTCAATAAATATACGGAAATCGATCCGGCGCTAGGCTGCGACTGGCTGGATTCGCTTGCGCTCGATGAAAAGCTCATTTCGCAAAAGCGGATCGAGCAGATCCATGCGGCAGGCAAGGAAGTCTGGCTCTGGACCGTCGATGATCCCGATGCCATTCACCGCTATCTCTCATGGGGTGCTGACGGGGTCATTACCGACACGGAAAACGCCGTCCTCATTTATAAGGAAATGGCACAGAGCGCACAAAACTGAGTTCGACAGGAAATGCGTACTTCCAGACGCGTCTGAAGAATTGAGCAGTACAGGAATTGGAAACAAAAGGCAGAAGAAAAGGGGGTTCCGCTTTCCTTCTGCCTTTTGAAGTTCTGGAAAATGAAAAGATAATCCGAAAATTAGCAGAAAGACCCACCTGTCCGGAAAAGATAGAATCCCTGCAAAACCGTTCGCGTTTTCCATCTTTTCCGGATCAAAGAGGGATCTGAAATGAGAACAGCCGGGCGGGCAAACGAGTCACTGCCTCGCCAGAAAAGAAACAGAATGAAAAAGGAACCGGCAGCCCGTCTGAAATCGGTGCCGTTTCCATCGGACTGAACCTGGCGCACCGCCAAAAAGCACCGGCGTGCGGAAAAAGAAAATGCCGGTGAAAAAGGAAAAATTCAAAGACATTCGGGCAAAATGTTATACTGAAGGTCGCGTCTTCCCAAAGAAGAGCGTCCTGTCTGAAATAAAGCGATTTCTGATTTGCGGGCAGGGAATACAAATGAATTTCCAAATGCTTGAGCATATAATATAAAACAGAGTGAAGGAGATCTTATGGCGAAAAAAAGTGTCTACGCTTCCATCGAAATTGCCGACCGGGAAGTACGGCTTGCAGTCGTGGAAATCTTTAATAACCGAAGCAATGTTTTACGCGTGGAGCGCTGCGCACACTCCGGTATCTCCAACGGAAAGATTACCGATGAAAAAGAAGTAACCAACGCCGTGAAACAGGCCCTCAGTCAGGCAGAAAATGCGCTTGGCTACCGCATCGAACGCGTTCTGCTCGCGGTTCCCAGCCGCGGCGTCAAAAACGTCAATACCAAAGTGCACATCGATATCGACGACGGTACGCATACCGTTCGCCGCTTCCATCTTCAGCAGGGGCTGAAGACGGCGATGCATGCCGCAAGCTTTGACGACGAAGTGCTGATCAACGTCAACCGGATTCAGTATTTCATCGGGGCCACCCATCTTGATGAGATGCCGTTTGGCTGCGATGCGGCGGAATTCGATATGGACGTCGATCTGCTGTATGGAAACCGGGAACTGGTGTTCTCCTATGTCAAGGCAGTGGAAGATGCCGGCATTCAGGTCATGGACATTGCGGTCGATCTGTACGCAGCCGCAAAGGAAACCGGATCGCTTCTGCAGTCCGCGGACGCGCCGGTCATTCTGATCAGCCTGGAGGCCGATCATACCGCGCTGGCCCTGCTCAATCAGAACAAAATCGCCTTCTGTGCTGTGATTGATCAGGGATACCAGTCCTTCATTGAAAAGCTTCAGGATCGCTATCAGCTTTCCGACAGCGCCGCATGGCGTCTGCTCGAAAACCTCTTCAGCGTTCCGAAGGAAGACGATGAGGACCGTGTGATCTACATTGAACAGCAGGAAAATCGCCGTGTGGAAATCACTCGAAAAGAACTGGCCGATGCCGTTCTGCCCCGCATGCGCAGCTGGATCGCGGAAATCAATGCCGCCTGTCAGGCGATTGTAAGCCAGACCAAAGCCCGCTATCTGATTACCGGTCAGGGCTCGAACATTCCGGTTCTGCGCGATCTGCTCAAGGATTTCAATGCGTCTGCGGACGTTTATTCCGTTTCGAGCATCGGTGCCCGCAGCGGATGCTTTGTCGTGCCGCTGGGCATGGCGTACGTCTGGGAAGACGGCAATGAAATTCAGGGCCGCGACAAAATTTCCGTCAATAACAACGAACTGGAAGAAAGCATCGAGTCCATTACCCGCTATGTCAAAGATGAAGAAGGCGGATTTACCCGTAAGCTCAAGCGCGTAATACTTACGTCGAAAAACTAGCGGCTTCACCCTTGCCGGAAAAACGAATCATACGATTCGGATTTGACGCAAGATTGGAAAACAGAAAACCAAAAACGGAAATATCCGACAGAAAACCTGTACGATAGGATATCAGGACAAATGAGCGTAAAATGCGGCCATACAGGCGCATATCGCGCTTGTCTGAAGTCTTTATGGACATAGGATTATCGAACCATCGAAACAAGGAATAAAGGAGAGTATTCACATGCCAGAACTGAATCAGAGAGCGAATATTAAAGTCATTGGCGTTGGCGGCGGCGGAAGCAATGCGGTCAATCGCATGGTTATGGACGGACTGCAGGGCGTAGATTTCTACATCGCCAACACGGACGTTCAGGTTATGAAAAGTTCCCCGGTAGAAAAGAAAATCGTACTGGGCAACGATTCGACCAAGGGACTTGGTGCCGGAGGCAACCCGGAAGTCGGCCGTAAAGCTGCAGAAGAAACTGAATCCGAAATCCGCGAAGCCATTAAGGGCGCGGACATGGTTTTCATTACCGCTGGAATGGGCGGCGGAACCGGAACCGGTGCTGCACCGCTCGTAGCCAAGCTGGCGAAAGAAGAAGGCGCGCTGACGATCGCGGTCGTTACCCGTCCGTTTACATTTGAAGGCAAACGCCGTTCCAACAATGCGGAACAGGGCATTGAGGAACTGAAAAAATATGTCGATTCCCTGATCGTTGTTTCCAACGACAATCTGCTTGAAGTCATCGGCCGCAAGCCGATCGAAGAAGCCTTCCAGGCTGCAGACAACGTACTTCGTCAGGGCGTTCAGACCATTTCGGATCTGATTGCGGTACCTGCCCTCGTGAACCTTGACTTTGCGGACGTTCGTTCCGTAATGGCCAACCAGGGTCGTGCTCTGATCGGTATTGGTATGGCAGACGGCGAAGACAAAGCGCTCAACGCTGCAGAAAAAGCCATCCAGTCCCCGCTGCTCGAATCGGATATTACCGGCGCAAAATCGGCGATCATCAACATCACCGGCGGCGACAAGGTTTCCCTGTATGATGCACAGAACGCGGTTGCGGTGATTCAGGATGCAGCCGGCGGCGACATCGACACCATTTTCGGTATCGCTATTAACGAACAGCTCGGCGACGCGATCATCGTTACCGTTATTGCAACGGGCTTTGAAGACGACGACGCACCGGCAGCGCGCAAGGCCGCAGTAAAGGGCGGAACCAAAAAGGCAGAACCTGCCGCTAAGGTTTCTTCCCTGTACACACAGCCGCAGGTAACGGCTGGCCGTGCTTCGGTAAGCGCGGAAGTCAAAGCGTCCGAGGATGAAAACATCCCGGATTTCTTCTTCCAGAATCGCTAATTCCATAAAAGATTTGGAAACGATTTAATTTTGAAAATTACAGAGCGAAAGGACCGAACAATCCTTTCGCTTTTTTGATGGAAAATGGGCATGCAGCCAGACAGCCGGACGAAAAAATTATGTTCAATTTTGTGAAATCCAAACCCCTCAATCTCGGTCCAGAAAGAGAGCTTTGAACGAAAAAGCAGATAAATTAACAACAAAGTGTTTTAATAAAGAGTATAGACGAGCTATCTGTTCCACTTTCTGACAATGGATCGGAAAATGGACAGAAAAAGGGCGGATTCTGGCCTTTGTTGCATTTGGTGCCGCCTCTCTTTATGATGAGTTCGAAAATTCTGGAGGTTTACTATGTCTTCACCACGACAATCAAGGCCGGAGAATCGGCGTACTTACCGTAATTCCGCACCGGAAAGCACCAGAAGATCGAACCCCCAGGGCCGGCGTTCTTCTGGAGCAGAAGACTGGTACGATGACGATTACGAGTACGTAAACGTCTCTTCGAAAGCCAGCCGCCGCAAGGCACCGACTGTTCCCAGTTCCGTCCGGAAAAAGAAAAAACGCAATCGCCGTCCCGGCATTCTGGCCTGGCTGATCAGCCTGGCTGCCTTATGTGCCGGCGGCTATTTCATTTTTGAGCTCTTCCGTCTCGACATTTTGCCGCTGATGTATCTCTTCATTTTCGTGGCCGTTCTCAGTCTGCTTCTTCTGCTTTTTGTGTGGATCTGGCTGGGCAAGACACGGCGGCCGGTATCCAGGACGATCATGGCTATTCTTGTGATCGTACTTGGCGTCGGCTGCGGCATGGGTGGCGTCTATGCGCGGGCGACCGAAGATATGTTTACGGAAATTTCCTCGCTGACGGATCGCAAAGCCAACGTCATTTCCTTTTATACGCTCAAAGGCAACCATATTACGGAACCCGATCAGCTTAAGGACGGTACGGTAGGCTATGTAGACGGTCTCGATTCCCATACGCAGGACGCGTTAGAAAGCCTGCGCAAACAGGGCGCTTCCTTTACCCCCGTGCAGTACGATTCGATCTACTCGCTGGTCGACGCGCTCTTCGATCATGAAGTGACCACGATCGCCTTCCCGGAAAACAATCATGAAGAGCTGTACGAGGCCGCTAATGACGAAAACCAGTACAGCGCGCTGAATACGTTTGCCAACATCACGGACGAATACATTTACTATACCGATCGCGACGCGTCGTCTATCACGCCGTCCGATCCGGTTGCCAACATCATGAGTGATCCCTTTACGGTCCTGATTTCCGGAAACGACAGTTACGGAACGATCGATACGGTTTCCCGTTCGGATGTAAACATGTTAGTGACGGTGAATCCGCGAACCGCACAGATTTTGATGATCTCCATTCCGCGTGACACGTATGTGACGGTATCCTGCGAAAAGAATTCCCGTGCCTGCGAAGCGGTGGACGGCTCGACCGATAAGCTGACCCATACCGGCATTTACGGCGTGGGCACGACGGAAAGCACGATTGAAGATTTCCTGGGCGTGCCGATCAATTACTATGTACGTGTGAACTTCTCGTCGCTGATCAATCTGGTCGATGCGGTCGGCGGCGTGGATATTGATGTACCGGAAGGACAGGAAGTGGAACGCTTTTACGCCAACGGAGAAGAAGGCGTGCATGCGGGCGTCAATCATCTCGACGGCGACCGTGCGCTTGCCTTTGCCCGGGAACGTCATGCGTATGTCGACGGCGACAACCAGCGTGTCAAAAATCAGGCGATGGTCATGAAGGCGCTGATTCGCAAATGCATGTCTCCATCGATGTTCATCAACTACCCGAAGGTGGCCAAAGCAGTATCGACGGCGATCGATACGAACATGAGCGCCCGGGAGTTGAAATCCCTCGTGACGCTGGAAATTGCCAGACGTCCGGACTGGAACATTCAGAACTATGCCATTGCGGGCGAATCGTCTTTTGAATACTGCGCGACGCTCAATACGACGGCGAGCGCTTCCATCGCCGTTCCGTCCATGGTGGAATACGCGAAATCGCTTATCGCGGATGTGCGTGCAGGCGAAACGATCGAAATTTCTCCCGAAGCCATTACCCCGTCGGTCGATCTCACACAGGATCAGACCCAGACGGAACAGGATAATGCCTACAACGAACCGCTCGTTACCGATCCGTACGGCTATGGTCAGGATTATGTCGATCCTGGCTACGATCCGTATCAGCAGCCGGCGCAGGATTACGGCTATACCGATCCGAATGTGCAGTACGATGCCTGGGGCAATCCCATCGATCCTTCGGCGAGTCCGTTCATCGGCTATGACGAATGGGGCAATCCGATCTACGGCGGATAGCCAAACCTTTCCTTTGAATTTTGTTCAGGCGAAAAGCAAATCGAAGCTTTTCGCCTTTTGTCTGAACCGGCAAAACGGTTCGCCTGGACGTGAGGCCCTTCTGCCTTTCCGCGCTCCTGCCGCTCTGTTTCCGCAGGACTGGAAACAGGGGAAAAAAGAGGAAATGAGCAGGGAAGGACTGAACCCGATATAATGAGGATGTTATGAAATTGGATATTACATCGCGCACAGCTGCTGCGAAGCTCAAATATTTCTGCTGGATCCTGCTGTTCTTTCTGCTGAGTCTGCTGGTCGGGATCTTCATGTTCAAATCCAGATAGCGGGAGGTTTCATGAAGACAAACAAGACCGCGCTGATCTGCATCAGCGACACGTACCTGCCAAGAGCCAGACTTCTCGCCAGACAGTATCAGAAGCATGGCGAAGAGACCGTTATTCTTACGCCGGATTTTTCGCACAAAACCAAGGCGCCCTTCTCGTCAGATGAAGAAGGCATCGTCAGGCTTCGCCATCGGCCCTACCAGAAAAACCTGTCGTGGCAAAGACTGCTGGGACATATGGAATTTGCCAGACGTGCCAAAACGTGGCTGGAAGACTGGAAGCCGGATCGCATCCATTGTCTGATTCCGGCCAATTCGCTGGCGATGGAAATTGGACGCTACAAGCGAAAGCATCCGGACGTCTGCCTGATTTTTGATATCAACGATCTGTGGCCTGAATCGCTGCCGGTCGGCTCCTGGTTTGGCAAAACGCCGCCGGCCTGGATCTGGAAGCATATGCGAAACGGCTATTTAAAAGACGCGGATCTTCTGGCCAGCGAATGCGCTCTGTTTCAGAAAAAAATTCAGGAGCAGACCGGTCTGCCCGCGCAGGTGATGTACTGGTCGGCCGGAACGGAAGAAACTTTTACAGCGCATTCTGCTTTGGAAGATACGGAGCATCTGAATCTCTGCTATCTGGGGTTTGTCAACAACATCATTGACCTCGATACGATGGAAACTCTGTTTCAGGCGCTTCATGCACGTACGGCGGTTCGCCTGCATCTGATTGCGCAGGGACAGCGCCGCGACGAAATGGTCGAGCGGCTTTCCCCGTACTGTGAAATCATCGATTACGGAGCCGTCTATGATCCAGAGCAGAAACAGTCGATTTTTGATGCCTGCGCGTTTGGCATCAACATTATGAAACCGGACGTACAGGCCGGCCTTTCCATGAAGACGCTCGATTATTTACAGGGCGGGCTTCCGGTCATTAACAGTCTGGAAGGCGATGTGCACGACTGGATCGAAGAGTACAGATGCGGGATCAACATCGACCGCAGCCGTCTCGAACAGACCGCAAAGGAAATTGCGGAGGCCGCTCAAAATCAGTTAGAGGCCATGCGAAAGGCGGCCCGTCAGGTTTTTGAAACGGATCTGTCTCTGTCGGCGTTTGAAAAAAGCTTTGAAATCCTGTGGCAAAGCGAGCAGAATCTCACAAAACACAGCAGGAAATGAATTCAGAATGGCCCATTGGAATAAAGCCGGGCGTTTGTAAGCGGAGTATGCGCGCAGGCGGGCGGCTTTTTTTGCGATCTGTCGCGCAAAAGATCACAATACGGAATATGGATCATTCTGCCCGTCTGGATGTATAAACCTTTCGGCAGGCTGTACTTGCGGGATAAAATCGCGGCGGGACTGCATGAGACATACGCAGACGGTTTCTGTAGCAGGCAGAAATGGATTTTCCATCCCCCCCCCCAGAAAAATTCAAAGTGTGGCC
>NZ_JBKXLD010000064.1:0-13391 GCF_047010065.1 Allobaculum sp. | reverse complement strand
AGCGTATCTAATATTCAGTCTCGCGTATACCCGTCGATTGTTTGACACTTACCTTTCTGATGAATTCAACTGGATTGAATTTTTCTTCTGTCCAGTATCCCGGGTTCGAAAAGCGTTTGCAATATATAGATGATAATAGAAATCAAACTATACGAATAATCAATAAAAACAGTATAAATAGAAATGCGCTTGTGGAAGCGGAAATTCCGTTTTCTTCGTTCGTTTCGGCTTCAATTCTGTGTACGATAAAAGAAGACGATTGAAAAACCAGACAGCAGGCAGGAGGGACACGTATGCCATTTAAGCTCATTCGAAATGATATTACGGAAATGCACGTCGACGCCATTGTGAACGCGGCCAATCGATCACTGGCCCAGGGCGGCGGCGTGTGCGGGACCATCTTTCAGAAAGCAGGCGCGGCAAAAATGGCAAAAGCCTGCAAACCTCTGGCCCCCATTTCGACCGGACAGGCGGTTCTTACGCCTGGATTTGCGCTGCCGGCAAGATACGTCATTCATGCCGCAGGTCCAGTTTTTGCGAGTTACACTCCAGAAGAGGCGAGATCCCTGCTTGCCAGAACCTATCAGAGTGCTTTGCAGCTGGCCGATGAAAATGAGATCCGCAGTCTTGCCTTTCCTCTGATTTCCAGCGGAATTTACGGCTTTCCTAAAGACCAGGCGCTTCAGGTCGCCATGACGACCATTCTGGATTTTCTGAAAGATCATGAGATGGATGTCTATCTGGTGGTGTTTAACCGGGAATCCTTCGCGCAAAGTCGAAAACTGGCCGGTGAAGTGGAAAGCTATATTGAAGACAATTATGCGGAAGAACATACTGACCGATCACGGTCGGAATCCTTTGAACTGGATGATTTTGAACTGGATGATGAGGAAGAGCTTGTCCACGCCGCACCTTCACTCGTTGAAGCGCCTCATTTTGCAACTGCTGCCGCAGCAGAAGGAATGCCTGAAGACGAGGAAGACCATTTTATCGTCGATGAACCGTTTAATCAGAAGCTTTTCCATCTGATTGATGCCAAAGGCATGAGCGATGTGGATGTATACAAGCGGGCCAATCTCGATCGCAAGCTCTTTTCCAAAATCCGAAGCCGCAAAAACTACATCCCCAGCAAGAAAACGATCCTGTCTTTGGCCATAGCGCTGAAGCTTACTCTCCAGGAAACCGATGAGCTGCTCGAAAGTGCGGGCTACGCTCTGTCGCGTTCGCTGCTGTTCGATGTGATTGTTGAATTCTTTATCCAGAAGCAGAAATACGACATTTTTAAAATAAATGAGGTTCTCTTTCTCTACGATCAGCCGCTGCTCGGCTCGCTCTGATGCTCAGACAGCCGGCCAATTGGATGTCGCCGTACCGTTTTAAATGTCGCTTTTCGGGCGACCTGAAGAAAAGCCTTCTTTTGTAGGATGGATTCATCCAGAAAAGGAGGTTTTCTTCTATGACAGCAGGATTAACTGAACTTGTTTTTATTCTCGATCAGAGCGGCTCCATGTACAATCTGACCGAAGATACGATTGGAGGTTTCAACTCCATGCTCGAAAAGCAGCGTCATGTAAAAGGCGACTGCAAAGTCACAACGGTTCTCTTCAACGACAGGGCGCATACAATCCACAACCGCCTCGATCTTCAGGCAGTGCGTCCTATGACCCGTAAAGACTACATACCGCACGGGTCTACCGCACTCTATGATGCGGTAGGAAGGACGATGGATTCGATCATCGCGTCACAGCGGCACATGAATCCGAAATACCGAGCTAGCCAGGTGATGTTTGTCATCATTACGGACGGATTGGAAAACGACAGCATGTACTATTCCGCCAGCCAGATTCGAAAGATGATTGAGTACGAAAAAGAAAAATACGGCTGGAAATTTATTTTCCTCGGCGCCAATATCGATGCCGAAAAAGCAGGCTCCGAGATCGGAATTGATGCCCGATTCACCGCAAGCTACGTACCCGATGCGGAAGGGACAGAGCTGAATTTTGAGGCGGTCAGCGCTGCAGCGGCCTGTGTACGGGAGAGCGGTATTCTGGAGGAAGACTGCCTCGATGAAATCCGCAGCGATGAAAAGAAACGAAATCGAAGACGCTTTTAAAGATCTTCGCGTATTCCGAAGATGAAGAGACAGCATGGAAACCGAAAAGACAGCCGCAGCTGCCCTCAGGCATAGGAAATCAAGTCTAATAAAGAAAAACGTTCAGGTGTTCGCTTCACTCGCAAAGGCGAGGCGAAATCTGAACGTTTTTCTTTAATAGGACTTCGAATCAGGAATAGAAAGGGGAATCCTGCGGGGACGATCGGCGGTGCGGGTATTCAGCAGCCTGCGACGAATCGCCGGCGGCAAGAAGACAGAGAGGAGGCGGTCTAAAGCAAAAGGAAAAGGCTCTGAGACCTCTGCATGTGCTGCAGAAGATCAGAGCCTTGTATTCGGGATACAAAGAGAAAGCATTAGTTCTTCTTTTTCAGAATCAGCGATTCGTACGGACGCAGGGCGAGAGCATCCGGATCAAAATCACTGTAGTTGGACAGGATTCGCTCGTATTCATGAAGATCGAGCGAAAGGGGAGCGGGGTGTCCGAAAAAATTGTGGACGCATAAAATTTCTTCGCTATCGAGTTCTCGCACATAGGCGTAGAGATTTTTGTCCGTTTGAAGGAGCGTTCTGGTCGTTCCGTGCTGCAGGATGGGATTTGTTTTCTTGAGCGCGATGAGTTTCTTGTAGTAGTCATAGATGGAGTCTTCTTCCTGTAAAACCGACTCTGCATTGACGGTTTCGAGATTGTCGTTGAGGCGAAGCCAGAGCTGGCAGCTTGTAAACCCGCCGTTTGTCCCATTCGTCCACTGCATGGGCGTACGGCCGTTGTCGCGGCTTTTTGCCTGGAGAATGGCGAGAATTTCGTCATCGCTCTTATGCTGCTCGTGTTTGAGCATGTCCGCCGCGTTGTGCGATTCAACGTCGTCATAGTCCGCGACAGAACGGCTGTTGAGATTGGTCATGCCGATTTCATCACCGTACAGGAAATACGGAGTACCGCGGCGGGTAAAGATCACCGATGCCAGCATTTTTGCGGATTCCTTCGGGTAATGGACGGGATCGCCAAAGCGGGAAAGGGCTCTTGGCTGATCGTGGCAGTTCCAGAACAGCGCGTTCCAGCCGCCTTCTTCTTCCATTTTCACATCCCATTCAAAGAAGAGATCTTTCAGTTCCTGAAAGTCGAAGGGCATGAGCGTCCATTTCTGCTTATCCTTGTAGTCGACTTTCAGATGATGAAAGTTAAAGCACATGGAAAGCTCTTCGTTTTCGGGTTTCGAATAGCCGGAACACTTTTCCACGGACGTTGCGGACATTTCGCCGACCGTCAGGACATCCGCATTGCCTAGCGCTTCGACATGCAGCTGATGAAGATAGTCGTTGACTTTCGGACCATCGGTATAAAATTCCTTGCCTTCGCTGCCTTCCGGTGCGTCTTCAAACGCCATTTTGTCAATCAGGTTTACGACATCAAAACGGAAGCCTTTGACCCCTTTTTCTATCCAGAATTTCAGAACATTGACCAGTTCGTTTCGCACATCCGGATTGGCTAGATTCAGATCCGCCTGGGTAGGATCGAACAGGTGCAGATAGTATTCGTCAAATTTTTCGACATACTGCCAGGCTGGGCCGCCGAATTTGGACGGCCAGTTGGTGGGCAGATGACCGTCTTTTCCTTTTTTCCAGATGTAGTAGTCCTTATACTTCCTGTTGCCGGCCAGAGCTTTCTGAAACCATTCGTGCTCGGTTGACGTGTGGTTGAATACCATATCGAGCATGATGCTGATTCCGCGCTTTCCGGCTTCTCTGACCAGCGTTTCGAAATCGTCCATCGTGCCGTAGTCGGGGTTGATGGCGGTGTAATTGCTGACATCGTACCCGTTATCCTTTTGCGGGGAGGGAAAGATCGGGTTGAACCAGATCATGGTGATGCCAAGATCCTGCAAATAATCCAGATGTGAGGTAATGCCGTTCAAATCCCCGCGTCCGTTTCCGGTGGTATCCTGAAAGGACTTGGGATAAATCTGATACACGACTTGTTTTGAGCAGTCCATACATTTCCTTTCCATAATCAGTTCCAAAGTGCAGTTCAGAGGGTCATCGCAGACTTATGAAAAGTCAGCGATGTAAAGGTTAAAATGATTTTGTTTCGCTGCGTCTTTTAAAAGACTGCGTTTTTTAAATGCTGGAAGAAGGGAGAATAACGGCAGCCGGTTCGGAGGCTTCCACCTTTCCGTCAGCCAGCAGCTTCACGTTCTGACCGCTGGTGACCACGACAGGGGAGATAACCGACTTGCCGGCAGCGCGGATCGCGTTCAGATCCATTTCCACCATGGGATCGCCGGCGGTAACCAGATCGCCCTGTTTTACACGCATTGTAAAGCCTTCGCCGTTCAGTTCCACGTTATCCATGCCCAGATGGATCAGGACTTCTTCGCCTTTCTGCGTTTTAAGACCAATCGCATGTTTTGTCGGGAAGACCATCATGACTTCCGCATTGCACGGAGCAAGCACAAGTCCGTCTTCTGGATCGATCGCAAAGCCCTGGCCCATGGCGCCGGAAGGGAATACCTGGTCTTTGATTTCGGATAAAGGAAGCAGAGTTCCGCGCATCGGAGCGTTCAGGATTACGTCTTTGTCTGCCTGCTCGAGGGTGAGCCTGTTTTCTTTCTGCGCCTGTCCATAGCGGACTTCATCAGAGAGATGGGTTTTGCCCCAGATTACGGTAAGAACAAACGGGATAACGATCGCAATGACCATCGCAATCAGGAATAAGCCCCAGTATTGCGGAAAGATGGAAAGAATGCCAGGCAGACCGCCCACGCCGATGGAAACGGCGCTGATGCCAAAGCCAACGGAGAACATGGCTGCGATCGAGCTGCCGATCATGCCGCAGATAATCGGGAAGCCGTATTTCAGGTTGATACCAAATAATGCCGGTTCAGTAACGCCAAGGTAGCAGGAGATGGCTGCTGGAAGAGAAACCTGCTGGATACGTTCGTTTATACGGGTGAGGAAAGAGAAGCCAAGAACGGCAGAGCCCTGTGCATTGTTGCTTAAGGCGATCATCGGCCAGAGGATCGTTCCGCCATACGAGCTAATCAGCTGCGAGTCAATTGCATTGGACATATGATGCAGACCGGTAATAACGAGCGGGGCATAGAGCAGGCCAAACAGACCGGCGAACAGCCATCCAAACGGATTCATGAGTCCGGCGTAAACGGCTTTGGAAATCCAGTCGCCCAGAACCCAGCCGATTGGACCAACGATCGTATGCGCAATCAGAACCGCCAGAACGATGGAGCAGAAGGGAACGACGATGATGGAAACAATTGCGGGCGTGATCTTCTGGAAGAAGCGCTCGAGATAGACGAGGATGAAGCCGGCCATAATCGCGGGGATGACCTGTGCCTGATAGCCGATCATACGAACCGTCGCAAAGCCAAAATTCCAGACTGGAATATCTGCCACCGGCGTAGAAGCTACCGCGTAGGCGTTTAAGAGCTGCGGAGAAACGAGAGTAATACCGAGGATAATGCCGAGCACCTGACTGGTCCCCATCTTGCGGGTAATCGACCAGGTGATGGCTACCGGCAAATAGTGGAAGATAGCTTCGCCAATCAGCCACAGGAAGCTGTCGACGCCGCTCCAGAACTGAGAGATGTCGACCAGGGTTTTCGTTCCCTGTTCGAAAAGGTAAAGCGAATCAATGCAGTTGCGAAAGCCAAGAATAAGACCGCCGGCTACGAGCGCCGGGATAATGGGTGTAAAGATTTCGCCCAGATTTCCGATCAGACGCTGCAGCCAGTTCTGATTGGACTTGGCCGCCTGTTTCACAGACTCTTTGGATGCGCCTTCGAGGCCGGAGACTTTAATAAAATCATTGTAGTAGTTGGTGACATCGTTTCCGATGATGACCTGAAACTGACCTGCCTGGGTAAATGTGCCTTTGGCGGTCGGAAGTTTCTCAATGCCTTCAATATCGGCTTTGTCCGGTTCGGTGAGGACAAATCGCATACGGTAACACAGTGGGCCACGGAAACAATGTTTTCTTTTCCGCCGACCAGCTTTAAGAGCTCGCGGGCTTCGCTTTGATAATCAGCCATGTTTTTCTCCTTTTTCTACAGGTTTGTTTCTAAAGGTTTGAAACGGTATTGCTTTTTGGACTTGCCAGTTCTGAGTCAGGGAAGAGAAGCAGCCGAAACTGTTTCTTTAACTTGTACGTACATGTCTTTTGACACCCATAATTTAACTTGTACGTACATGTATGTCAACGCAAAAACGGGAAAAATGGGGTATTTTGGCAAGAAACTGCTTTTATTATTTAACTGAAATAAATTAAACGAATAAGAGTTATAGGGATTGGTTACATTTTCTCCTGACCGGTTCTCTGTGTCAGAGAACTGACCATACAGGCGGGCCGGACAAGTTATGCATGCGCCATTCTCATCCAGAAATAAACGCAAAAAAACCGGAAACGCTACAGGCGTTCCCGGCGGGAAAAATCAATAAAGCGAAACTTATCCGGACGATGCCGGGATTCCATATATTCAAAAAGTCTGGCGTCTTCCAGATACGTATTGGAGCGGACAACGACCAGAAGCGTATTGCCGTTCAGATCCATATGTTCTGCATCGAATGCGCTGGCCGGTTCTACGGTAATTTCCTTGCGCGCAAATCCGATCGGAAGCCGAAGCGTCTGCTCGATATATTCGTACAGGGAGTTTTGTGCAATTTCCGGGGTAAGACCTGGAATGATTCCCGGATTGAGATAATCCCGGTCTTCAATAATCCGTTCCTTGTCATAGGTGCGAATGCGTATGATTTGGACGGCTTTCGATCCTTCGGGCATGGACAGCTTTTCGAGAATGACGGGATCGTCGGTCAGGCCGAACTGGATGACGTCGGTTTCAATTTCCTGACTGGAATGCGCAGCGAGTTCCTTGAAAGAGATTAGGCCGGATGTAGGGAAGGTGACAATATCGACGGGAAGAACGCGCGAGCCTTTTCCTTTTTCTTTGAGGATACGCTTACGTTCGGCAAGCAGATTCAGGGCTTTGCGAACGGTATCCCGGCTGGCACCAAACTCCTCGCACAATTCGTTTTCGCTGGGCAGATAGGAATCTGCTGGATACCTTTTACTGGTGATCCGTTTGGAAATTTCTCTGGCTATTTCAATGTATTTGGACATCTCGCCGCTCCTTTCCATACTCGATTGCATGCCTGCAGGCACGACGTGCGGTATGCGCGCCGTTCAAAATCTGCTGCAATCATTTATAAGAGGCATCGTACCATTTATAACCGGCCTGTATTTTATTATGATCTGTCTGGATTGGCCGGCAGCGGGCAGCTGTTTCGATTTGTGCCGGGATTACTTGTTCAGCCCCTGGTCGATCTGATGCAGGCGCTCGATCGTTTCGTTTTTCAGAAATTCCGGGGTGCTGGCACCTGATGTTACCGCGACTTTCTGGATTCTGGCAAAGTCGAATCCGTCCAGTCCGCTCGCACTTTCAATCTGAAGAACATGGGGAATTCCAGCTTCCAGACCCGTCTGAGCCAGTTTGCGGGTGTTGTTGCTTTTGGGATCGCCGATCACGACGAGCAGATCATAGCCCTGATCCTTTAAATTCATGACGGCCTGCTGCCGCAGTCTTGTCGCATTGCAGATTTCGGACCCAAATTCGGCCTGCGGATACTTCTGCGCGATTCGATCAAACAGATCTTTTAAGCCCGAGACGGACATGGTGGTCTGATTTGTGACGAAAATCTTACCGGTTACCCCTTCCGGAATGTCCTCTTCCGTTTCAATCAGATAAAAGGCAGGCCGTTCGGACGGGTTCGATGGGGCATCGCTTTCCAGACGGCAGTCCATGGCGGCTTCCGCTTCGGGATGCGCTTTGATACCGATATAAAAAAGCGTATAACCTTCCTTGCGTTTCTGGGCAATCAGTTTCTGTGTGGAAAGGACATACGGACAGGACGCGTCGATGCAGACCATTCCTTTTTCTCTGGCCTTTTCCCGAACCGCATTACTGACGCCATGGGCGGTAAAGATGACCAGACCGTCATCAATCTGATCGAGCAGCTCCAGCCGGGTTTTGCCTTTGGCTTCCAGAATATGGAGTCCCTGGGCTTCGAGATGACTGTTGACAAACGAATTGTGGACGAGCGATCCGAGAACGGTAATCTTTTCACCTGGATGTTCGCTCACGATTTTTTCGGCCAGACGGATCGCCTGATTGACACCGCCGCAAAATCCCTGAACGGGAACTTCAAAAATTTCCATAGGTCAGCTCCTGAATGGCCGGTTTTTTCGACCGGACTGTACAATTGAGAGGATGGGCATCAAATCATGATACCTTCTTAAATATGCCACAATATACAGGAAGAGGTGTTTCTGTGAATCGTATAGAAGAAATTATGAAAATTGAGGGGTTTAAAACACTCACCCCGATTCAAAAAGCGGTAGTTGAACGCAAGGATAAAAACCGGGATCTGATCGGTATTTCCACGACCGGATCCGGTAAGTCGCATGCCTTTTTCATGCCGATCTTTGAGCGGATCGATCCCGATCTCGATCAGGTTCAGGCGGTAATTTCCGTTCCAACCCGCGAACTGGCCTGGCAGCTGTATGAGCGTTCCAAGAAAATTTCCGCTCATTTTGGCGTTCGTACGGCCCTGATTACCGGCGGACAGGAAAAGAAAGAAGGCGGTCTCACCCCGCAGATTGTCATCGGTACGCCGGGGCGCATGAAAGACCAGTTTCTCGACGACAAGACCCTTCGTCTCGATACAGCGAAAATCATGGTCATCGACGAAGCGGATATGACGATGGAATTTGGCTTTCTTGAAGATGTGGACGCGATTCTTTCCCATATGAAGGACGATGTCACCGTTATGGTTTTCTCGGCGACGATCCCGGAAATGCTTCAGCCGTTCCTGAAAAAGTACCTGACCAATCCGGAACTGATTCGCATCGGAAGCGATGAAGACTTTGCGGCACAGATCCGTCACATTCTCATTGATCGCAAGCACAAAACGGATGCGCAGCGAGTCGAAGATGTACTCAGTGCAATTCATCCGTACGTCTGCCTGATCTTTACCAATACCAACCAGGAAGCCGCCGCGCTCGCTAAGGAACTGCGCAATGACGGCTACGACCTCGTCGAACTGCACGGGGACCTCGAAGCCCGTGAAAGAACGAAGGCCATCCGCACCATTCAGTCCCAGAAAAAGTCGTACATCGTCGCTTCGGATATCGCCTCGCGCGGTATTGACCTCGAGGGCATCACCCATGTCATTTCGGTCGGCTTCCCGAAAGAACTGCCGTTTTACAAGCATCGCGCCGGCCGTACCGGCCGTGCCGGAAGAGACGGCATGGCCATCGCGATTTATTCACCCAAAGACGCCAAAGCCATTGCGACCTTAAAGAAGCAGGGAATTGTCTTTGAAGAAATGGACGTAAAAAACGGCGAACTCGTTCCCGTTAAGGATCGTGCAGCCCGTCCAAAGAAAGCTGATCCGCTCGCAAAGGAAGTTTCCCGTCTGACCGGCGGCCGCAAGTCGACGAAAGTAAAGCCGAACTACCGCAAGAAAAGAGCGGAGCAGGCCGAAAAGATTCGCCGCCGAGCCAAACGCCAGCTGATTCAGAACGAAATCCGCGAGCAGAAACGCGAGCGTGCCAAAGCCAGGCAGCGCGCCAAAAACGCAAGACAGGGCTAACTGGAAATTCGGTTCGGATTTTTCAGACCGCTTGGCTAAACCTCTGTATTTCATCCACGCAGCAAGCCTTTTGATAAGAAAGCCTGCTGCGTTTTTTACTGGATACAGGAAGGCAGATCGCTCAAAAAGAAATCGAATTTCGTATACTCTTGATCAGATGCAAATACAGGGCGGAGCGGCCAGACGCTCGAACACACGCCTCTGTCATCCATAGAAATACGTACATTCTAATAGAGAACGATAAAGGAGAAATGGATATGAATGCCAAATCCTATCAGG
Source organism: Allobaculum sp. (assembly GCF_047010065.1). Lineage (NCBI taxonomy): Bacteria > Bacillati > Bacillota > Erysipelotrichia > Erysipelotrichales > Erysipelotrichaceae > Allobaculum > Allobaculum sp. The sequence continues at coordinate 3,340 of NZ_JBKXLD010000064.1, read as the reverse complement.
AAAACGTAATGTATCTGGGCTGCCATGTCGGCATGAAAGCGCCCGGATATTTTGAAGGCTCCATTAAAGAAGCGCTCAGCTACGGCGCGGACGCCTGCATGATTTATACCGGCGCACCGCAAAATTCAAAGCGCAAGCCGGTAAAAGAGCTGAAAATTGAACAGGGAAGAGCGGTACTGGAAGACGCCGGATGGAAAACAGAACAGGTTATCGTCCACGCGCCCTACATTATTAATCTGGCCAATATGCTAAAACCTGAAACGGCGTATTTTGGCCGGGAGTTTCTGAAAGAAGAACTGCGCCGCACTGCCGCCATCGGTGCCCGTTATCTCGTCCTGCATCCAGGAAGTCATCTCAAGCAGGGTGCAGAAGAGGGTATCCGCTGGGTTTGCGAAGGACTCGATGAAGTCTTCGAATCCGATTCGACCAGCGTAGAAATCGCTCTGGAAAGCATGGCCGGAAAAGGCAGCGAGATTGGCTGTACCTTTGAAGAAATTCGCGCCATTCTCGATGGCGTAAAAGATTCTTCCCGTCTGAAAGTCTGCCTGGATACGTGTCATCTCAACGATGCCGGCTACGATGTCAGCGATTTTGACACCCTGCTCGATCAGTTTGATGAACAGGTCGGTCTCGAACGGCTTGCCGTACTGCACGTCAACGACTCCAAAAACCCGAAAGGCGCCCGCAAGGACCGCCATGAAAACATCGGAAAAGGCACGATCGGACTGGACAGTCTGGGCGCCATCGTACACAATCCAAGACTCTCTTCCATCATCAAGATTTTGGAAACCCCTTACATCGACGATAAACCGCCCTATGCGGATGAGATTGCTCTGCTGCGCGCCTGGCATCCCGCGAGTGTATCCGCTGACGAAACGGCCGGTGACAGCGCTTGCAAAAATAACGATTGATACAAATTCCGGAGCGGCAGAAAGTTTACAATAGAATTAAAAATATTTATTAACGATTTCATTTGAAAAATACAATGTCGCCTGACGCATTGCCCCGACCCTATGCCGATGGTATAATTTTCTAAGTTGTTTTAACGAAAGCGTTTCCGTTCAGGAAGAATTTCCATTTTGAAGGAAGCGCATACGTTTACACGGGGAAAGGAAATTGAATTGAAAAAGAACCTTGTCAAAGCCGCAACCGTATTTCTGTCCGCCGCCATGGTTTCTGCCGCCGTACCCGGACACTCTCTTCTCGTACATGCCTCGATTGCACAGCCAACTGCCGCCGAGCTTAAGGCATCCGTTCAGGGCCTCGAGAATCTGAGCCGTTCTCGTCTGCAGGAATTATCCGGTGCAGATGCTGCACGGATTGCCAATGATTATCTAAACGGCATTCAGAGTGAATTCAACTCGCTCAGTGATGAAGATAAAGAACAGATCCTCAATTCGATTGCCCTCATCCGCCAGAGCAATCCGGATTTTCCTGTTCTCGAAGTTTCTACACAGGAAGAGCCGACCGCTGCCCAGACGTATGTCGAACCGGCAGCCACGCCTGAACCGGCGCCGGCTGAAGAAACATCCTCGAAGGCCAGTGCGTCTTCGGTCGCATCGAAAGAAAGCACACCATCCAAAGCGGAAAGTCAGAAAGACGCAAACGCATCGGATGTTCAGAATATGGACAGCAGCGAAACCGTAAAAAAAGCGGATTCGGCCGATTCGACGTCTTCCAGAAACGAAACCGCTTCAAAAAAAGAACAGTCGACATCCGAAAAGTCGGATGCGTCGGCTTCGAAAACGGAACATTCGATGAACGCTTCTTCCGATCATAAAGAAGAAGCAGCGACTGCCAGAACAAAATCGAAAGAAAATTCGATGAATGCAAATTCGCCTTCCGATCCAGCTGACCAGAAGCCTTCTCTGACTTCCTGGTTAAAAGAAGAAGAAAACAAAACGAAACCGCGCACGTTCTCGGAACTGTCCCAGTCCCTCAAAGAGTTCAGAGAGGAAAAGGATGAAACGAGCAAAGTGTCTTCACTGCCCATGCACGAAGTGACCGGCGGGAAAAACGATACGAACTCTTCGGATAAAACGTCATCGGATAATTCGAAAGACGATTCCGATCCGGACGAATCCGATAAAGACGAATCCAAAGATGACGATAAGAACAGTTCTTCCGCATCTTCCTGGGATGAAGATTCCAAATCGGATTCTTCCGATGAGGATTCCTCTTCCGATGAATCTTCGGATTCCTCTGATTCGTCCGATTCTTCGGACTCGTCAGATTCATCCGCCTCTTCCAAGGATCCGACCATGCCGACCCCTCCAGACTCCAAGGATCCCGGCACGAATGACCCCTCCGGGGAAAAGCCGGACGATCCCATTCCGAATATGCCCGAGCGTCCAGACGGATCCGCAAATAAGCCGTCGGACTCGATTGGTTCCATGACCGAAACCGATACCGTTGTCGGTCCGGCCTCGCCGGTTCTGAGCAATCCGGGAGCAAACCCGGGCGGCCAGCACGCGATGACGACATCGATTCATGTCCGACAGATTTCCCACGGTCAGAATAAACGGCTGAAAACCCTTCGCCTTGGCGAATACAATCTGCTTCCGGATTATTCCAACGGAGCAGCCTGGAGAAAATCGGTATCGCCTTACAACAGCCCGACCCTCTGGGGCCAGTGCACCTGGTTTGCGTGGGGACGTTTCTATGAACTGTACGGCTTCTCGCCGCGCTTTTCCGGAAACGGCTATGAATGTGTAAAGCAGCTGCTCAGCGCTCACGGTGATAAGTTTGAACTTTCCGAAAAACCGGCAGCCGGCGCCGTATTCTCTTCGGACGCCGCGCATAACCACGTCGGCATCGTTCTCGACTACGATGAAGCCACAGACACGCTGCTCATTCAGGAAGGAAACCTGGATGGCCGCTCCAATGAAATCTGGGCCGAAGCGATCAGCGACTACCGCACCATCAAGCTGAACTCTCGGGAAATTCGCATGCTTTATGGAAACGTAACGTATGCGGTGCCTAAAGAAGGTGTCCATTTTGTCGGCTACTTTGCGAAAGATGAAAAGGATGCCAATGCGAAGAAGATGAGCATTCGCGTAAAATCGCTCAGCGAACTTGCGCAGTCCAAAGTTGAAGATAAGATTTTCAACGCGGGCGTGAAAATGAATCATCTTCGTCACACGCTCGATGAATAAAAACAGCCGCTCTGGCTGACGATGCAATCTCCTGCCATCAAACGATTCCATTCTGAAACAGATACTTATGTCTGGAATGGAATCGTTTTTGCGTTTTGGGCGGCGAAATTCTGAAAATCCGCGCAAAGAAAAAGGTAAGCGTCAAATAAAAGACGGGTATTTTCTCGACCGCCTCCTTGGGATAA
>NZ_JBKXLD010000063.1:0-13635 GCF_047010065.1 Allobaculum sp. | reverse complement strand
GCACCTGCTTTGCACGCAGGGGGTCAGGAGTTCGATCCTCCTACGCTCCACCATTTTTAGAAACTATACGGATACCTTTCTCGGTTCATGGAATTAAAGAGGTATCCGCTTTTTTACGATCAGGTATTCGTTTTATTTTTTTAACTGGCAATTTTCTTCGAATCCACAGATCGAAATCGGAAAGTGCACGTTTTGTTCGCTTTTTTGAATGTTCGGTCTGGTCCGAATCCGACTGGAACTTGTAAAAATCGGCAGAAAAAAGTGTCGGGAAAGATTTACCGGATTCCTTTCAATGTATCCGAAATCGTTGCTTCTTTTGTCCGTTTTGCTTGTTTCAGTCAAGTTCAGACGTACTGTCGATGATTGGCACGATTGTATTAATATGATTGAACTCAACTTATTTGTGGAAAAAATAATATTCAAATCAGATGAAAACTGTATAATTCATATCATAAGGACAGGAGAAGTTGATCATGATACGGAACAATCTGGAGGTTGACATTAAAGTCAAGTGCGTGGAAGCAGGGCTTGTTCAGCGTACACTCGCCGAGAAACTGGGCGTGACGTCGCAGTACGTCAATCACATCATTAAGAAAAAAGACGGGCTGGTGAATAAGACATTTATTCAGATCATGGAAGGTCTCGGGTATGATGTCGAACTTCGATATGTTCCCAAGAGTGAACGAACCGAAGAGGAAGAAAGCAGGAACGGAGGATGAATTTCCTCCGATTTTTTTTGCTTATTTTTCTTTGGAAAAGACAGAGAAGGTACAGCCTGAATCTGTATCGATTGGAACGGCGATCTGCTTTTTCGGTTTTCACAGCCTTCGCGCCGCTAAAAGACAGGTAGAGTGGACTTAAAAAGAGGTGTGCATTTTATGAATATCTGCTGGAACAGGGCGCATCCCGATCAGGCGCTGCTGATTTTGAGCAGCGAGGAAGCCCGCAAGAGAAATCCGGAATATTTCACCGGCGAAACGCTGCCGGATCTGAGTCATCCGATTCGCTTCTGCCGCATTCTGTACGATCGCGGCGTGCTTTCGGGTACGTTTGTCATTCCGCGCAAGGAACAGCCGATCGCGGATCGCATGAGCTTTGCGTTTGTTCTGGAAAATGACAGTCTTTGCTTTATCAGCGACGAAAAGGCGTTTCACAGCTATTTGCAGGCGTTTATGGACGAATACACGCTCGATATCTGCAGCGCCTTTCAGTTTCTGCTGCGCTTCATGAACTACATGATTCAGGAAGATGTGTACTTTCTTGAGGATTACAACGAAAAGCTCGAAACGATTGAGGAAAACATTTTCGAAAACAAGGAATCGGGCATGGAACGCTACATCATGATGACACGGCGTGACATGAACATTCTCGGCAACTACTACCTGCAGCTGACCGCGGTCGGCCATACGATGCAGGAGACGATCATCCCGCAGGATCAGCCCAATGAAAACGCGATGATCTCGCTGTTTCTGGCCAACAGTACGCAGCTCGAAAATCTGGCAAGCACGATCAAGGACTATACGTCCCAGATCTGGAATCTGCGGCAGACGCAGCTGTCGGACCGCCAGAACAAAGTCAGTACGCTGCTGACGATCATTTCGACGGTTTTCCTGCCGCTGACGTTCCTGACCGGCTGGTACGGCATGAACTTCCAGGACATGCCGCTGATCAAATACAGCCATGGATATGCGGTCATTATTGTAGTGATGCTGGTGATTGCGGCCGGCGAAATTCTGTATCTGCGCAAGCGGCGCTGGCTCGGATCGGACAAGGCGAAAAAGGAAAACGTCTTCCATCATGACAAAAGCCTGGATAAGAAGCTTCACAAAGCGATTCGTGAAGATCATAAGCAGGCGCGCAAGGATGAAAAAGCCGACGAGGCGCAGGCAAAGGCGTTCCATCCCAAAGACGACCGTCCCGGCGAGTAAACCGAATTGAATTTACCAAGCGTGCCCTTTCGGGCACGTTTTGTTTGAAATACGGGCGTGGTATAGTGCATACGGGCTTTTGCCTGTGCGCATGGATCGGCGCCCTGAAAGCGCAAATCCGTGCCAAGGAGGTCTATTTTGAAGAAAACGATGCATTCAATCGTAAATCGAAGCCTTTCTCTGACACTTGGCGTGCTGATGAGCTTCTCTCTGGCGGGCTGTTCCGGCTATCGCTTCATGGGAGCGGCCAGCGAGGCACAGGCGGTTAAGGATACCACCAAGTATGAAGAAGTGAAGAACATTCTGGAAAACGAATGGTACTACGGCGCCGACAACCCGAATCTCGACAGCGAGCTGACGGAAAAGGCGCTCGAGGGCATGACGAGTTTCGAAAACGATCCGCATACGATGTACCTGCCGCTCGATCGTTCGACCGACTACAGCCAGCAGCTCGCTGGAAACAATGTCGGCCTGGGAGTGGTCTGCTATCAGAACGCCGGGCAGCCGATGCGGCTGAAATCGATTTTTATCAATTCGCCGGCGGATGAAGCTGGACTGAAAGCCGGCGATGAAATTTTGAAAATCGATGATCTTGACGGAACGGGAACGCCGCTCGATCAGATCATCGAATACATTAAGGGCAAGCCGAATACATCGGTGCACCTTACGGTGCGCCGCGACGGCCAGACGCTGGAAATGGATCTTACCCCGGCCCAATACGATTCCACAGTCGCGTTTGATGTCGAAGACGGCTATGGTCTGGTGAATCTTTCGTCCTTTTCCCAGAATTCGGGAAAAGACGCGGTTGAGGCGTTCAAGCGCCTGGAAGAAGCCGGCACGAAAAATCTGATCCTCGATCTGCGCGGCAATACCGGCGGCTATCTGCACGCCATGCAGACGATCGCTTCCGCGTTTCTGCCTGCCGACAGCGTGCTGTTCAAGGAAAAGCTGCGTGACGGCACCGTGCGCGAAATTACCGTCGCCGATGACAGCTATCAGGCGAACTTTGATCACGTGTACATTTTGCAGAACGGGCTGACGGCCAGTTCCTCGGAAGTGCTGATCGGCGCTCTGAAAGATCAGATCCCGGACAAGGTCACGACGATCGGATCGAAAACGTACGGCAAGGGCACGGAACAGCTGAACAAAGTCTTTGAGGACGGAACTACGCTCAAATACACCGTCGCCGAATGGCTGACGCCAAACGGAACGTCGGTCAACATGGTCGGCATCGAACCGGACGTACCGGTTGAAGTCGAAGAATACCAGAGCGTCGGCTACCGGCTGATGAACGAAGACGAAGAGCCGATCCGGCCGGATACGGTGAACGACAACGCCGCGGCACTGCAGATTTTCCTGCGCGAGCTCGGCTATCCGGCGGTACGCGGCGACAATTACTATTCGCCCGAAAGCGAAGCGGCTCTGCGCCAGTTCCAGAGCGATAACGATCTGGAAACGACCGGCGAAGCGGATGCGAAAACGTTCGCGCTGCTCGTCCAGAAAGTCTCGGAAAAGATCAATACCGAAGGCTACGACAGCGATACGGTGTTCCAGAAAGCGCTCGAGCTGATGAATTCCTGAAAAATAACGCTTTGTTCCTGTACAGGCGGTCTATTCGGAGTCTTTCGAAAGGCCGCCTGTTTTTTGATACAAAGCGAGTCGGAACTTGCACGGTCCGGCGGGCTTCGTTGACAGAGTGGAGAGCCTCTGGCTATAGTGCATGCGACAGAGTAAGGAAACAGGCGTCAAGTGTGCCGGAAATGGGGAGTCGGTCCGGCAACGAAAAGGGTTACCCTTGCGGTTTGTTTCCTGCATCCCGCTGCACAAGAAGGAACCCTCCTTTTTTCTGCAACGAGGAAAGGAGGAATATGTCATGAAAATCAAATCGCTTTTCGAATGGAAAAGCGCCCGTCTGTCCGTCCGTTCCATCGCGGGCATGGCGATGCTTTGCGCCCTGTATGTGGTGCTCAATATGTTTTCGATTTCCCTGAGTGCGACGCTTGAGATTCGCTTCTCGTTCATCGCGCTCGCGCTGAGCTGCGCGCTCTACGGGTTCTTGCCCAATCTGATCTTCTGCTTCGTGGCGGATCTTCTCGGCTTTCTCGCCCATCCGACCGGACCGTACATGCCGTTTTACGCGATGGTGCTCATGGTCAAGGCGCTCATTTACACCCTGTTCTTTTACGGACAGAAAAATGTGAGCGTATGGCGCATCGTTCTCGGGGAGGCGGTGGCCATTCTGGTCTGCAACGTGATTCTTACCCCCCTGGTGCTGACCATGCTTTACGGCACGCCGTACTGGATTCTGGTGACTGGCCGCCTGCTGAAAAACCTGATCGCCTGGCCGCTCAACTCCATTATGCTGTTCTTGAGCATGCGTCTGCTTCCAGCGCTCAGTGCCCGCACGCAGCTGCGCTCCTCGCATGCAGCCTGAAGCCGATCCCCAAAGCGAGTACATAAACCGAAAACAAAGCGGAAAGTATACGAAAAATACAAATAAAACCGATAAAAAAGACGCCTCTTCGAACCGACCTCGAAGAGGCGTCTTTGCCTAGAAACAGCAAGTCACCCGGGATGCAGCAACACAGAATTGCAGAATCGCGGAAATGCCGGAATGAGGGGAAGCCGGATCCGCGCAAGTCCGGCTTTGACTCAGGCAGAGGGGGCCTGGTCAATGGCCGCATGCAGAGCCTGAAGAACTTCTCCTGCAAAATAGAGCGAACCGCATACGAGAGTATTTTTATTCGTGCTTTTCAGGCGCTCAAGCAGCGTATCGAAGGAAAGAACATCGAGGTTTTCCTTTTGCGCGAGCGTATCGAGCCGGGCCAGACGCTGCGATTCGAAATGGACAAGATGAATGTCCGGCGCAATCGTTTGCAGCCTTGCGATCATTTCGCGGGCCTGCTTGTCGGCAAGAACGGAAAAGAAAATCTGATCGATGCTCCAGCCGCCTTCCTGAAGACTTTTGCAGAGGGCGTCTATGCCGTTGGCGTTGTGGGCGCCATCTACAAAAAGCAGCGGATGGCTGCGGACGATCTGAAAGCGGGCGGGCCAGAAAAAGCGATCGATGGCCTGTTTCTGCTCGTCTGGCGTGAAAGAGAAGCCGGCCTGTTCGAGCAGCGTTCGCGCGCAAAGATAGTTTTCTTTCTGATAGGCGGGAAGTGCCGGATTCCACAGGGGATCAAGCGGGGAAAAATCGCGCGAAATTTCGATCAGAGTCGCGTGCTTCGTTTTGGCAGCGTCCTGAAATACGCGCAGGCAGGCGGGATCCTGCTCCGCGGTAACTAGAGTCATGCCTTCCTGAATGATGCCCGCTTTGGCCTGGGCAATCTCGGTTTTGGTCGAACCGAGCAGCCCCATGTGATCCAGGCCGATCGATGTGATGATGCCCCACGGATAGTCGAGAGCCGTGGTGGCGTCGCGCGTTCCGCCAAGACCGGTTTCCATGAGGACAAAATCGGGGCGGACTTCCTGAAAGAGGGCGCAGGCCATGAAGAGATCCATTTCAAACATCGTCATGTCGCGCGCTTTAAACGTTCTGGCGTACCGGTCGTAAAGTTCTTCCCATCGATCCATGGAAATCGGCTTCTGATTCAGACGGAACCGCTCGCTGTGAACCACTAGGTGCGGGGAAATGAAAGCGCCGGTGCCCAAGCCTTTCTGGGCGAGCAGCAGTTCCAGCCAGGTGATGACGGAACCTTTTCCGTTGGTGCCGGCGACGTGAATCGAATGGGGGAAAGGGGAGGGGCCAAAGTCTTCGGCCAGCCATCCTCTCAGCTGATCGAGAGAATGGTTCAGGCCTTTGTGCCGTTCCATTTCCTCGACTTTCTGCATGCATGTATTCGTCATGGCTATAATGATAAGACGAGGCACAGAAAACAGCCAGCCGGCAAAGCCCCCCTTCCAAATCGAAGGGGCGTGTACAGACGTGCTGGAGAAGGGAGAAACTGCATGGAATGGAAAGATGTCATGGAAGAAGAACTTCAAAACGGAACGTTAGGACCGATTCGGGCGTTTCTCGAACAGGCGTACGCGTCTTCTCCCGTCTACCCCGCAAAGGAAAACATTTTTAAGGCACTGGAAATGACTCCGCTCGATCAGGTCAAAGTCGTGATTCTCGGTCAGGATCCGTATCACGAACCGGGTCAGGCGCAGGGATATTCCTTTTCAGTGCCTTCACAGGTGCGCATTCCGCCTTCCCTGCAGAACATTTACAAGGAACTGAGCGCGGAATATCAGGTTCCGGTGTATCGCACGGGCAATCTGTCCGACTGGGCGGCGCAGGGGGTGCTGCTGCTCAACTCGATTATGACGGTGGAGCAGGGCCAGCCGCTTTCCCATTCAAAAATCGGCTGGCAGAAATTTACGGACGATCTGATCCGGGTGCTCAACAAACAGGATCAGCCGATCGTCTTTCTGCTCTGGGGCGGTCACGCCCGCAAGGCGAAGGCGCTGCTTGACAATCCGAATCATCTGGTGCTGGAAGCCGCGCATCCTTCGCCGCTTTCGGCCAACCGCGGCTTTTTCGGGTGCAATCATTTCGTGAAAGCCAACCAGTTTTTGCAGGAACACGGAAAGGAACCCATTTTCTGGACTGAGGATAACAGGCAAATGGCCGACTGACGGCAAGCCCTCTTTTTACAATGAAGACAGAAATGAAAACGCCTGTCTGAAAGAGAGGGAGACCTATGAAAAAGAAAACGCCGTATGGCAAATGGATTTTCTGGACTGTGATCGGCATTGCCGCCCTGATCGGTCTGTATTTCAGCCTGATGCCTCATTAAGAAAGAAACTGTCCCTTCGCAGCAGTTTTGCGAAAGGAAACAAGGACATAAAAAGAAACAGAAAAATGGTGCACGCTCCATGGTTTGGAGAATGCACCATTTTTTAACGGGAAATCGAGGAACTTGGCCGGATTCCTGCCGGCACGTTCCTGCGGGATCCTTTTTTGCGGGCTGTGTTCTGCAGGTCTGGCTGTCGGACGGATTTTCCGTGTTTTCTGTTTTTGGATTTTCCGGCTTTTCGTTTATTGCTTATTGCTTATTGCTTGCTGCTTATCGCTTTTTGCTTTTCTGATTTTTGGATGCAGGCTTCGTCTGATATCAGGCGTCGGCCTTGAGCTCGAGAATCATGTCGCGCAGTTCGGCTGCGCGTTCGAATTCGAGATCGCTGGCGGCCTGCCGCATTTCGGCTTCGAGTTCCTGAATGTATTTGGCCGTATCCTTTTTGGAAAGCTTCTGCTTTCTTCGCAGGTAGCGGGCCGTCATTTCCTTCGTTTCCTTGGAATGAACGACTTCGCGGATCGGCTTGATGATCGTTTTCGGCACGATGCCATGCTCTTCGTTGTACGCCATCTGAATGGAACGGCGACGGGCGGTTTCGTCGATCGCGTAGCGCATGGATTCGGTAATGGAATCGCCGTACAAAATGACTTTGCCTTCGGCGTTTCGCGCGGCACGGCCGATGATCTGAACGAGCGAGCGCTTGGAGCGCAGGAAGCCTTCCTTGTCCGCGTCGAGAATGGCGATCAGGGAAACTTCCGGAATGTCGAGGCCTTCTCGAAGCAGGTTGATGCCGACGAGCACATCGTACTTGCCGCGGCGCAGATCCTGAATGATCTCGGTTCGTTCGATCGTTTTGACTTCGTGATGCAGCCAGGCCACCTTAATGTCGAGATTTTTCAGATACTCGGTGAGGTCTTCGGCCATGCGTACCGTAAGGGTGGTAATGAGCGTGCGCTCGCCTTTGGCGATGCGGTCGCGGATTTCGCCGACGAGGTCGTCGATCTGTCCTTCGGTCGGGCGGACTTCAACGATGGGATCGAGAAGACCGGTCGGACGAATGATCTGTTCGACGATTTCGCCTTCGGTCTGTTCGAGTTCATAGTCGCCGGGCGTGGCGGATACGTAAATGGACTGCGGGGCCTTTTCTTCAAATTCCGAAAACGTCAGCGGACGGTTGTCGAGAGCGGACGGCAGACGGAACCCGTAGTCGACCAGCGTCTGCTTGCGGGCGCGGTCGCCGTTGAACATGCCGCGGATCTGCGGCAGAGAAACGTGGGATTCATCGACGATCATCAGAAAGTCGTCGGGGAAATAGTCAAAAAGGGTGTACGGCGTTTCGCCCGCTTTGCGGCCGTCGATGTGCCGGGAATAGTTTTCAATGCCCGGGCACACGCCGAATTCGCGCAGTGCTTCGATGTCGTAGCGGCAGCGCTGTTCGAGGCGCTCCTTTTCCAGCGGCTTGCCGGCGTCTTCAAAATATTCCAGACGGTCTTCAAGTTCCGCCTCGATGGAATTGGCGGCGCGTTCCATGATGTCCATGCTCGTGGCGTAGCCGCTGGCCGGATACAGGTTATAGAGGTTGTACGCCTGAATGAGCTGGCCGGTGAGCGGGTTGACTTCGCAGATCCGCTCGATTTCATCGCCGAACATTTCGATGCGGATTAAAAAGCGGTCCGTATAGCCCGGGGAAATTTCGATGACATCGCCCCGCACGCGAAACGTACCGCGCGCCGGTTCCATGTCGTTGCGCTTGTACTGCTGGGCGATCAGACGGGAGAGCAGGCTCTGACGGTCAATCTGCTCGCCGACACGGATCGTGTCGATCATGTTTTCGTACTGGGCCGGGTCCGAAGCACCGTAAATGCAGGCGACCGAAGCGACGATGATCGTATCGCGCCGGTGCAGAACGGAGTTGACCGCGGCCATGCGAAGCATGTCGAGCTCTTCGTTAGTTTTCGTGTTTTTATCGATGTACGTATCGGTTTTGGGCATGTACGCTTCCGGCTGGTAATAATCGAAGTAGGAAACGAAGTATTCCACCCGGTTGTTCGGGAAAAATTCCTTCAGCTCGGCGTACAGCTGGCTGGCGAGCGTTTTATTGTGGGCGAATACGAGCGTGGGCTTGTTGACCGCCGCGATGACGTTGGAAATGGTGTAGGTCTTGCCGGTACCGGTGGCGCCAAGCAGAACCTGATGCTTCTTGCCGGCCTGGATGCCTTCGACCAGCTCGGCAATGGCCTGCGGCTGATCACCGGCAGGGGGATAAGGAGAAACAAGTTCAAATTTTTCGTCCATAGTTCATCCTTTCTAGTCAGGCAGACCGCCATAGGCAAAAAACGCGTCTGGACCGATGCCTCTTTTCTGGATGGCGGGCTTTTCGCGGCTGCACTTGCGATCTGCAGGATTCGAAGAAAAAGTCTGTCTCTGTCTGCACGGCGTCGTTTTGTCCGGCAAGCCGAAGGCGCAGAAAGGAATGCGCCCCCAGACAGGCTATACTTAATTTTAGCAGAGCCGTCAAAGGCGCCCGCCTGCGGCCCTTTCTTAAACTGCGCATAGAGGCAGGCTATGGAGTTTCCAGCAGATTTTGCCGGTTCCCTTGCGGAACGGCCGAAAAAATACTGCTTTTGCGGCCAGCTGTTTTAGCCAGTGCAGGAAATTTTATGCGCCAAAGAAGACTTTGCGAAAACCAGAGGAAAAAATAGAAGACAAAGTGATTTTCCAAGAGGAATGCCTGCCCTGCAGGCCGTAAAATAGATTCAGGAAAGGCGATGATACCCTGTGCACAGAACGAAAACAAGACCGGTATTTGCGGGAAATGTGCAGATCGGCGGAAACAATCATGTGGTGGTGCAGTCGATGTGCTCCATCAAGACCGATCATACTGACGAAGTCATTTCCCAGATTCTCGAACTTGAAAAAATGGGCTGCGAGCTCATTCGCGTTTCGGTGATGGATTTCTCCGATGCGCGCGCGATCGAAACGATCCGCAAGGCGATTCACATTCCGCTTTGCGCCGACATCCATTTCGACTACAGACTGGCGCTGGCCGCCATTGAAGCCGGCGCGGACAAAATCCGGCTCAATCCAGGCAACATCGGCAGCCGCGCGAACGTGGAAGCCGTCGTAAAAGCCTGCAAGGAAAAACACATCCCGATTCGAATCGGCATCAACTCCGGTTCGCTCGAAAAGGACATTCACGACAAGTATGGCAAGCCGACTGCCGAAGGCATGATTGAATCGGCGCGCCGCCACGTGGATATTCTGGAAGATCTCGGCTTTTACGATATTGTGCTTTCCTTCAAGTCGAGCGATCCGCTGCTCTGCATGGAAGTGTACCGGCTGGCGAGCGAAACGTTCGACTATCCGCTTCATCTTGGCGTAACGGAAGCCGGCACGCAGATGACGTCGGCGATCAAATCGACGCTCGCGCTTGGCCCGCTTCTGCTTGAAGGCATCGGCAGCACGATTCGCATTTCGGTCAACGGCGACGCGCAGAAGGAACTGCCGATCGTGCGCGAACTGCTCAAGGACTGCCGGCTGCTCGCCGACGTGCCCAATCTGATCGCATGCCCGAGCTGCGGCCGGACGGCGTGGGACATGAAACCGGTCGTCGATGAAATGGAACAGTGGCTGCAGACGCTACGCAAACCCGTTACCGTAGCCATCATGGGCTGCGCGGTTAACGGACCTGGCGAAGCGCGTCACGCGGACATTGCAATCGCGGGCGGAAAAGGCGAAGGACTCTTGATCCGCAAGGGAGAAATTATTGAAAAAATCCCGGCCGACCAGATGGTCGAACGCCTGAAAGAAGAGGTCCTCAAGTTCTGAAAACATCCTGTTTTTCGGGGAAAATAAAGCAGTTTGTGAAAGAATGGACCAATTAGGCAAATCAACAGCACAATGGTATATTGGTGGATGGAAATCCATACACACAGAGGTAAACAGAACATGATTATTTCAAAATTAGCTGAACGGATCCGCGGCAAGGATGTCCGGATCGTATTTACAGAAGGCTGGGACAAACGCGTTATGGGCGCTGCCGTTCGTCTTGCGAAAGAAAACATCCTGAAGCCGGTCCTGCTCGGTGAAAAAGAGCAGATTGAAGCCTGCGCAAAGGAAAACGGTTTTGATCTCACCGGCATCGAAATGATCGCTCCAAGCGAATTTGCGGACAAGGAAGCCATGATCACAAAAATGGTTGAACTCCGTCGAGGAAAAATGTCCCGTGAAGCCGTTGCGGAAGCGCTGAGCCACACCAACTACTTCGGCACGATGCTCGTTAAAATGGGCTATGCGGACGGTCTGCTTGGCGGTGCGACCTATTCCACAGCCGATACCGTACGTCCGGCTCTCCAGCTGGTAAAGACGGCTCCAGGTCAGTCCATCGTTTCTTCCACATTTATTCTGGTTAAAGGCAACGAACAGCTGTTCATGGCTGACTGCGCCATCAACCGCGACCCGAACCCGGATGAACTCGTAGAAATCGCCATTCAGACAGCAGACACTGCCCGCAAGTTTGGCGTAGAACCAAAAGTGGCCATGCTTTCCTACTCTTCCTTCGGCTCCGCTACCGGTCACTGCGTAGCCAAGATGGACGAGGCGACGACTCGTCTGAAACGTATGCCGCTCGACTTTGACGTAGACGGCGAAATGCAGTTTGACTGCGCCGTTGTACCGGAAGTCGCTGCACTGAAAGCACCGGAATCCAAAGTTGCCGGTCATGCCAACACCTTCATCTTCCCGAACCTTTCTTCCGGAAACATCGGCTACAAGATCGCTGCCCGTCTGGGCGGATGGGAAGCTTTAGGCCCAATTCTGCAGGGTCTGAATGCGCCGATCAACGACCTTTCCCGCGGTGCCAACGAAGAAGAAATCTACAAGATGGCGATCGTTACCGCTGCGCAGAAAGCCCTCGGTATCTAGTCGATTCTTCCCCCGTTTTTCATGGAGAAACTCCATGGATCGAATTTAAAAAGTATATCCATAAGGCTGCGGCTCGAAAAGCTGCGGCCTTTTTCTTTGCTCTGCAGAGAACGGGCGGTATGAACGGTACGAAATGAAGCGGGGCGCCGTATACTGAATAGTATGAAAAAACTGGAAAAATTCCCCTGGCCGATTGAAGAAGGCGCCGTTGCGGATTTTGCGGACGGCGAACTGATTCTGGCGGTCAAGGATGACGAATGGAACGATGCCCAGCTTGAGCGGGCGGCCGAACCGTTTACGGTCGAAGTGTGCGAGACCAATGGCATTGTGATTTTCTTGATGGAAGGCGGACCGCTCGATACGTGCGACTTCTATTTCAACATTCAGGACTGTGAAGCCAAAGACGAATTCCTGGCGCAGAAAAATCTGAAAGTGCAGGCCGTCCTCATGGACAAGGAGGATATTATCCGCATTATTAAAACGGCTTCGCTTTCCGAAGAAAAAACAAAAGAAGTAATCGATCTGCTGAAAAAACAGGAAAACTTTGAATTCATGCCCGGTGAGTACGACTGCAATGTGGAAGGGCTTCAAAGCGCTTACGAACCGACGGAACTGGCAAAATACGCGAAAACTTCATTTGAACTTCGTTGATTGCCTGTACATTCGGTAAACTTGAACCTGAACGAGAGCATCCAGACGATGCTCTTTTTTAACCCGGCTGTCCGCTTTGGAACAGCCGTCGCGGCGGTCTGGAAATCGGATCGCTAGGAAAGGGAAATCGAAAAGGCCGCAGCCGGCTTCTTTCCATAAGAGCGGCTGGCGGCCAGAACCCGAGAGAGAAAAATAAGGAGACAACGAGATGAAAGCAGTTATCAGTGTAGTCGGCACGGACCGCGTAGGCATTCTGGCGCTGGCCGCCAATGCCTGTGCCGATCATGGCGTCAACATTCTGGAAGTCGCGCAGACCATTCTGGACGGCATCTTTTCCATGACCATGATCGTGGACATGGATCGCATGGATACTACCTTTGATGAGTTTACACAGGGCATGGAAGCGATCGGACTGGAAAATGAACTGGTCATCCGCGTCATGAACCAGGAAATCTTTGAAGCGATGCATACGATTTAGAGGCCGCCATGCAGACAAAAAATATTCTTGAAACCATCAAAATGATCGACGAGGAATGCCTGGATATCCGAACCATTACCATGGGCATTTCTCTGCTCGACTGTGCGGACGCGGACATTCACGCCTCCTGCGCGAAAATTGAAGAAAAAATCTGCCGTCTGGCCAAGAATCTGGTCAAAGTCGGCGACGATATCAGCCGAGAATACGGCATTCCGGTCGTCAACAAGCGCATTTCGGTTACCCCGATCGCAATGCTTGTGGCCGCTTCCGGCGGCGATCCGGTCGAATACGCTCTGACACTCGAGCGCTGTGCGCAGAAGCTAGGCGTCAATTTCATCGGCGGCTATTCCGCTCTGGTGCAGAAAGGCTATTCGCACGGGGACAACGAACTGATTGAAAGCATTCCCCGCGCGCTGTCGCAGACGGAGCACGTGTGCTCTTCCGTTAATATCGGCTCCACCAAGGCTGGCATCAATATGGACGCGGTCAAGCAGATGGGCCGCATCATCCGCAGCTGCTCGGAAATCAGCGCGGATAACAGCTGCATCGCCGCAGCCAAGCTCGTTGTCTTCTGCAACGCGCCGGAAGACAACCCGTTCATGGCCGGCGCCTTCCATGGCGCAGGCGAAGGCGACTGCGTCATTAACGTCGGCGTATCCGGCCCGGGCGTCGTCCGTGCCGTTCTGGCCAAGGCCAGCAAGCACGCCACGATGGATGAGCTTGCCAACCTGATCAAGCGCACCGCGTTTAAAATTACCCGCATGGGCCAGATGGTCGGCAAGGAAGCCAGCCGCCGTCTGGGCGTTCCGTTTGGCATTGTCGATCTTTCGCTGGCGCCGACTCCGGCTGTCGGGGATTCGGTTGCCTATAT
>NZ_JBKXLD010000062.1:0-14143 GCF_047010065.1 Allobaculum sp. | reverse complement strand
TTCCATATATTCTTCAAAGTCATCGCGGATGCGTTCGACATCGGAATAGTCGAACACCAGTACCTGACTGATTTCCGTCTTCACACCGGAGAGATCGAACTCCTTGCAGTCCTGATACAAAATTTCCTTGAACTCCTTGCCTTCGATCGTGGCGGTATGGCGAAACAGATCTTCGGCCATTTCCGCGGCGTTCAGACCGTACTCCTGTTCAATGTTACGAGCTGTGATCTGGTCGGTCATCGTGCAGGTCGGAGATTTGAAGTTCATGGTGTCGCTGATCATCGCATACAGAACCAGCTTGGCGATTTTCTCATCCATGCGGATATTCAGTTCCTGATACATCAGGGCAATGATCGTATTGGAAGAACCGACGATCATGTTGCGGAACACGATCGGTTTGGTCGTTTCAATATCGCCGATGCGATGATGGTCGACAATCTCGAGAATTTCGCCCTGTTCGCGATCGTCGATGGACTGCTTGCTTTCGTTATGGTCGACCAGAATAAACTTCTTCGGTTCGGCCTTGAGCAGATGGTAGCGGGCTACCGCACCGACAATCTGGTTTCCGACAACAACGGGATAGGAAGAATGCCTCGTCTGCAGCATCTTCTTCTCGACGTCTTCGAGATATTCAGAAGGATGGAACGCCACGGCTTTTTCCTTTGGCGTCATGATCATGCGCACCGGAATCGAGCGGTAGATCATCTGAATGATCTTCATCAGGTTGTACGGCGTACTGATCAGCGTAACCCCCATCGCTTTCGCCATTTCAAAAATGTAGTCGTTGGGGACAAAGCCTTCGGCAATGACGATCATGGCGGCCCCTTTGGCCATCGCCTTGATCATGTCGTCTTCATGATCGTTGAGCACCATGATCGCGCCGGTCAGGTCGCGCTCCATCATCTTCTTATCCGCGATGCGAACATCGCCGCTTTTGGCGCGGGTTCCTTTAAAAAGGATTTCACCGTGAACAACGTCCTGGATATTTTCGTCCGGCGTATCCTTGAGCAGCTCGCGGGTGATATTGAGATCCTGCATCTGGATTTTGGAAATATCGGCCAGGGTAACCATGCCGGCATAACGGGCTTCGTCATCGAGCACGTAAATGGTTTTCGCATTATTTTCCAGCATCAGATCCCAGCCGTAGCGCAGCGTGTCGTTCTGATTGATCAGCGTTGCCTGGTCAATTTCAATTTCTTCCAGCGAATTCTTGGCCGTCGACAGACGGATCGGCGCGGGTACGCCGACTTTGTCCAGAATGTATTTCGTCTCCGGATTCAGATGACCCAGACGGGCCGGTACTACATTTTCCCCCAGCTTCTGTTTCAGAGCCGCCAGAGTAATGGCACCGCATACCGAATCCGTGTCGGGTCGTTTATGACCAATTACATATACGGGCTGTTTCATATTCATTCCTCATGATTTACTGTATGATTTTTCGTTTCAAGTATAGCATGAACAGGATACCCGCTTTTTGCCCCCGTGTCTGATTCAGACACCTTTTTCAACGATTGCACTTTTAGAAAAGGCATTCGAAATCCCTTTCATCGTTTTGAGGAAAAGAGCAGCGGATGAAGAGCGGCAAACCAACTGGGTTTCAAATTCCCGATTCGGCTTCTTTCCCAGGAAAAACGCAGGATCAGAAGCGCCTGGATCCTGCGTCATTGGCTTAAAGCTGTCCTTTGTGGGTGATCTTCTTTGATGATCCGTTCTCGCACGAAACACGAAAAAGCGATTTTGTCTAAGCCGGAAGACGGGAAGCGTCCGGAAGCCGGCGCAGTGCAAGAAGACGATTTCCCAGATCTCTGGTCATCGCATTGACCGTCTGCTGCGCAGTTACAGTATCGAGAAGATCCTGCGCTGCTTCGGCCTGTGTCAGAAGATTCGTTTTGTCTTCCCCCTCCGCAAATTCATTCAGCTGCAACGTATGGGTTTTGTTCAGAGCACATTTCAACAAAGACATATCCGGCAGAGAACGGACAGTTTCGATCAGGCTGTCCGCCTGTTCAATGAGCGCCTCAATCTGCTCGTCCGTTGTATCGACGGTGAGCTGAACGTTCTGCCACGAATCGCTGAGCGTCTCAAGCTGTTCTTTCAAAGAAGAAGGAAGGACGTTCTTTTCTTCTTCTTCCTGAAGAATCGCATCAATCGTTTCCATGCGCTCTTTTAAATCGAGAAAGGCATGACTGCCTGTCGCGCTGATTTCCGCAATATGGAACGAGTTGTTCACATTGCTTTCAACGCCTTTCAGACGGATCCAGGAAACCAGCCGGTCTCCGTCAAACGTATACGTATCGCCAGATTCCGTTGAAGCGGCCGTACTGGTCTTTTCCCCGATCTTTTCCCAGGTTTTGCGATCGAGTGATCCGTACACTTCATATTTATAGTATTTCGACGCGTTAATCCGGGTCGTCACCGTAAGCGAATCCAGCAGAACGGGATGATCGAGCTGAATATCCACACACGGATTCAAGGTATTGGAGTTGCCGTCCCAGAACGTCGATGTATTTCCGTCCACCGCAAGCCAGGCATGGGAATCCCCCCACGTTTGGGAAGGATAGACCCCTTGTTCAAAACAGAGACTGGACGATTTGCGGGAAAGCCATTCGGCAATTTTTTCGCACAGTCTGGCTGTCTCTTCCTGCGTTGCCGCCGCATTGGCCAGCAGCGTTTCGCCTTCCTGCGCCAGTCTGGCGATTTTCTCTAATGTTTTTGGATCGTAATCGGCTGCCGAAGCCGCTTCGGCTTTTTTCATGAGCTGTTTTAACGGTGCTTTATCGACCGTATGATCGAGCGTTCCCTTGCGAGACTGATTGAACATCCAGTCGATCGCATCTTCGAGATTGGAGACACCGTTTCCGTCATCGTCGAGCGTCTTGCTCCAGGCGTAGTTCCAGCAGAAGTGGGAAGTGCTGTCGTATTCGGTTTACGTCACATTTCCATACGGAGCCATCGCTTCGTACATTACCCTTCCCGCAGCGGAGGTAATGGTCGGATCGTTTTTACAGTGGTACATGCGAATCTGGGTTTTTGAGGCATTTTCCGCGAGTGTCGGATCCCCGATTCCGCACATCGGCATAGCCGCCGCAAAAAGATATTCGTCATCGCGCAGCAGCAGATCCCAGGTGGCGCATCCCCCCATGGATTCGCCGGAAAGATACGTGCGATCCAGATCGGTATGGTATGTGTTCTGTACCTGCTTGATCAGGTTATACGCCGCGTCGAGATTCTGAGAGCGTTCCCTTTCCTGCATATCCCAGTTCGAACGCTTCCAGTAATTGCCGTTTACCGTCAGCCCCGGCAGATTGACCCAGCGGTCCTGTTCATTGCCGTCGTTTAAATACGTTCCGTTCACCGTCGCCTGTGGTGTCTGCGGCATCAGAACGATTGCCTTGCGAACCGGATTGTCCCGATCCGCCAAAAGCTGATAGCCAATGCCATAATGACGGTTGACGACCGTTCTCGTTTTCCCGCCGTCGGAATAGCCGTGCATGTGAACGACAAGCGGAAGATCTTCTTCAACGCTTCCGTCCGCATTTTTGGGTACGTACAGCCAATAGCTGAGGGTCACCCCGTTTTCATCGGTATAGTCGAGCTGCTGCAGGCCGGTCTTTTCAATCATGTCGCTCGTTCCCTGATCGCTTCCGGCAACAAATCCGTACAGGATCGGGTTTTGCGTCGGGGCATCGTTGGCCGCCAGTACGGGCATGCCAAGCGCCGAGCAGCTCAGGCTCATTCCAAGAAATCCTGCCGCCAGCCGTTTTCTCTTCTTCCATTTTGTACGCCGGACTGAACCTTCATGGACGCAGGTTTCTGCTTTGCCTGTGCCGTTTCCGACGTTTGATGGTTTCAATTTACCATTGGCTTTTTTTGCAGTCTTTGCCCGTATAAGGAAAGAAATCGTCTATTCCGGCAAACTGTCCGGCCGTTTTTTTGAAGGCTTGGCGGCCCTGGGACTGGAGAGAAAAGAAACTCTGTTGTATACTCTTGCATGAGGCTTGAAGAGCTTCTCTTCAAAACGCCGATCCATTCCTCGGGAAAAGCGGGCGGTCCATACCGTCTGCGTCCAGTGTCTGGATTGCCTCAGTTATTATCTGTTCTCAGCTATTTTTAACCCAGTTTCACTCTACAACAATTTCTGAAAAAGTTTTTCTGAATTTGTTGACTCCCCTACAGGGAATTGGTAATATAAGCGAGTCAGGTCAAGACGCCGGCATAGTATAATGGTAATACACGTCCATGGTAAGGATGAGCTCGTGGTTCAATTCCGCGTGCCGGCACCATTTGAAAATCAACCGCTCAAATGAGCGGTTTTTTTATTGTCCAGATTTTTTTCGTGATCGGTTTCGATCGTTCGACTTCGATCTGGCTGTCGATCCATTCGGATTTGCGTCTGGATCAGCTTTGCGTTCCAGACGCCTTTCATCAAAAAAGCGAGCCGCTGCAGACTGAAATGCTTTTCGCATTCTCTGCCTGCCGGCTCGCTTTTTTCTTTTTTGTCTTTTCTTTTTCGGTACAAGCAGCTGGATCATGCCTGCGCATTTGTCTGCGCCACATCGGCGAGGGATCGGCTTTCCAGCCAGTTTCGAACGAGTTCCACCGGGAGTCCGACCACATTCGTGTAGGATCCGTCAATGCCGTCAACAAAATCGACATCCTGAATTCCGTAGCTTCCCGCCTTATCCAGACACGTTCCCTGCTCGACGTACGCCTGAATTTCTTTATCGCTCAGATTTCGAAAATGGACAACCGTCGTTTCCACTGTCGAGATCGTCTGCTTCTCCTCCATTAAAACGACTGCGGTTTTCACTTCATGACTTCTGCCCGAAAGAGAGCGCAGCGTTTCAAAAGCTTCGGCTTTCGATTTGGGCTTTTGCAGGATCCGGCTGCCGTCCACAACAATCGTGTCCGCGGCAAGAACGATGGATTCGGGATGAGCCTGAAATACTTCTCTGGCTTTAGCCAGCGCTACATCGCGCTGAGCTTCATCGATCGGACCAGAATGGAAGACTTCGTCCCCTTTTGCGGGAATGCACTCAAAATCGGAAACAATGGTTTTCAGCAGCTCTTTGCGCCGGGGCGACTGGCTGGCAAGAATCAGTCTGGACATAAGAAAACTCCTTTCGGTTCATGCGATTTTCTCTTTCCCTATCCTATCGCATTTTCTTTTCGACGTTCGACTCTTTCTCCCTGCCGGCTCCTCAGGTACAGTATCCTTCTCTTTTTCTCAGGCAGTCGTCGGTTTTATGGATTTCGAACCGAATCCATTGACGAAAGCTTCTGTTTTGCGTATTGCGCAGGTACTAAGAACGACAAGGAATTCTACGAAACTTATACGTGTAAAAGGGTCTCCAGCCAGAGGCCTTTTTATGTAGGAAGAGAGTGGAAAGAAGAGATTTCACGTCTCATTTGCGTGTGCATCCAATCCAAAATGTTTTTCTCCTGCGGTATCTTTCTTTCCCTCTGAATTTGTTCAAATCCGGTCTTTTAATAAACAATACAGGGCAGTATCGATCCGCCGGAATTACAACCAGCGAATCCTTACCGCCCTGTTTTCGTTTCTTTCGTATTTTGAATTTGCACTTCCGCTTTTCCCTTTTCCCTTGGATCAAGGAATTCGACGAATGGTGCAAAGCCGCAAATTCCGCGACCTTTATCGTTTGTTCAGCGTCCGACGGATTCAGAATCCGTCTGCGGATGCAGATGACTCTGGGGAACGATCCGCTGCAGGTATCGCTGTTCCTGCAGACGGGATTTGAGATAAGCCATACCGCCGTAAAAGCCGAGAACCGCCAGAATGAGTTTGATCGCGATTTTGGCGATCATGGTGGAGAACATGGCTTCCGGACAGATGACAATCATGAAATCTGTCGCCGGATTGAGCAGCCAGTCCATGTTTCCCGCAAAGAAGAGGGTATGAAACCAGGTCCATAAGCCGGTGAAGTCGATGAAATACCAGAAGGCAAAAAAGATCAGTACGACCAGCAGACAGGCGCCGGCCTGTCTGATCCCCGTCATCAGAATTCCGAGACAGCGGGTTCCGTTGGATCCGAATTTCCAGAACAGCCAGCCTGCGCTGATCAGACAGACGAACCAGGAAACAATCATGACCAGTCTGGCGTTTTGCCACAGCTGCCGGACATCAACCATGTGCTTTTTCTCTTTGGCATTGAAGGTATCGCGCACTTCGTTTTTCCAGAATACCTTGCCGTCGAGATTGTCGCGTTTGCCCTCGACGTAATCCGTCATCATGAAAATAGAATTCTGAAGATCTTCATCGGACACCGAAACGGTCTGTGCCAGATTCAGCTTGTCATACAGACGTATGTAAAAGCCGTGATCAAAAACGACCGCCGCGACGCTCGAAAGCAGGGCGGCGATCAGAAAGGAAAAGCCAAAAAGAACAGGTAAAACCTTGCGCGTCATTCGACGGTAACCAGATATACGCTGGAGACCCGGTCGGTCTTGCGCAAAATGTCCACGAGATCTTCGATGCTCTGTTCGAGCTCGGTAATATCGAGAGTCAGCGTCACGTTGGAAACGTGATTGATCGGGACGGTCTGGTTGATGGCGATGACGTTGCAGTTGAGCTGGGCAATACGGGTCAGGATGATGGAAAGCACGCCTTTTTCATCCTGAACGACGAGTGAAAGAATCGCCCGGCGGCTTGCGTCCTTGGGCTCAAACTGAAAAATGGAATTCTTATATTTATAGTACGTTCCCCGGGAAATGCCGACTTCGCGTACCGCTTCGCAGATCCGGCGGACTTTGCCGGAATTGAGCAGATTCTGCGCTTCGACGACTTTTTCAATGACATCGGGAAGAATCGAAGAATTGACCAGATAGTATTTATCCATGAATGACCTCCGCTCCATGTTCTGAAACTTCAGACAGACGTACATCCAGTTCGGGATGTGCGTTTTTAATTTCCTCTTTCAGCGCCTGAAGAGTGTCCTTGTTCTGACTTACAAAAAGCATGGTAGATCCGGATCCGGAAATCCAGAACGGTACGGAATTTCGTGCCGCAATTTCCTGCATCGCCGGATAGTGAGCAATCAGCTTTGAGCGGCTTGGCTCATGAAGCAGATCATGACACGCTTCAAACAGCAGCGTTTCGTCTTTATGCGTCCAGGCGTATTCAAAGAGCATGGCCCGGCCGGCCTGCATGGCTGCATTGTGAAGAGGAATTTCTTCTGGCAGCGCCTTGCGCGCCATCGGGGTGGACACTTCATACGGCGGAATGACCACAAGGGCTTTCCAGCCGTTGGCCCCCAGATTGACGCCGATCAGCGAGCGGGTACCTTCCACCGTAACGGAAAGCGCGCCGTTCAGAGCCGGGGCAACGTTGTCGGGATGGCCTTCAATTTCCACCGCGCACGCCAGCAGCTGATCGTGATCCATCTCCAGTTCGGCGATCGCGTTGGCGCCAAGAATGCCGGCGACGACGCACTGACTCGACGAGCCTAGGCCTCTGGCAAACGGAATATCGGACTGAATGCCGATGTGTACGTTTGGAACCGGCTTGCCGCACTTATGGCAGGCGAACACAAAGGATGTCCAAACCAGATTGTCGGCAGTGGCGTATTCCCTGGGACAGCCGCTGATGAGCAGCTCATCGCTTTTTTCAAACGTAATGGAAGAGTACCAGTTCAGCGCAAGTCCGAGAGTATCAAAGCCCACGGAGCAGTTGGCGCTGGTCGCCGGTACTTTCACCGTAATCATGCAAAAATCTCCTTCGAAGCTTCGAGCACATTTTCTTTCATCGCTTCAGGATCAATTACCGCATCGTGCAGAATTTCGAGACGTTCGAGAACGGCTAAAGGATGCGGAATGGCGTCGGCATTGATCTTTTCCAGATCGCGCATCGCCTGCCATGGATTGTCTTCTTTCTGTCCAAGGGAATCGAGAACGTCCTGAGTAAATTTGTACGGACTCGCCGTGGACAGCGCGATGACCGGCGTTTCGGATTTTTTCGCAAGCGCATACGCGGCCGCCGAATGCGGATCGAGCACGTAGCCGGTTTTGTCAAAGACGTCCTTAATGGTGGCTTTGAGCTGCGCGTCGTCATACCAGCCGCCTTCAAAAAGACGGGAGATTTCCGCAAAGGTGTCTTCATCCAGCGTATAGCTTCCCTTTTCGGCCAGATCCTTCATCCAGCCGGCAACTTTTTCGGTGTCTTTATTCGATGCGTAGTAGAGCAGACGCTCGAGGTTGGACGAGATCAGGATATCCATGCTTGGCGAAATCGTCTGA
This sequence comes from Allobaculum sp., assembly GCF_047010065.1. Classification (NCBI taxonomy): domain Bacteria; kingdom Bacillati; phylum Bacillota; class Erysipelotrichia; order Erysipelotrichales; family Erysipelotrichaceae; genus Allobaculum; species Allobaculum sp. Next base: position 5,890 of record NZ_JBKXLD010000062.1, on the reverse strand, counting down.
ATAAACGGACGGTTGCGATTATAGGTTCCGCAGGCAAGGAATTCGGTAAGAACGTTGTTGGCGTTGCTGGCGACGTAGAACTTTTCGACCGGCAGACCGAGCTGCATGGCGTAGTAGCCGGCGAGCACGTCGCCGAAGTTTCCGGTCGGTACCGAGAAGGATACTTTGTCGCCCGTCTGAATGACGCCCTTGTTTACGAGCTGGCGATAGGCATCGAAGTAGTACACGATCTGCGGAATGAGACGTCCGATATTAATGGAGTTCGCCGAAGAAAGAACGATATCGTCCTGGGCGAGTTTTTCCTTCAGATCTTCATCGAGGAACAGCTTCTTGACCATGCTCTGCGCATCGTCAAAGTTGCCTTCGACCGCAAACACTTTCACGTTGCCGCCCGACTGGGTAGCCATCTGCTTGTACTGCACGGCGGAAACTTTGTTATGGGGATAGAAGACGCAGATGCCGGTATTGTCCACGTCCTCAAAGCCGGACATGGCCGCCTTCCCGGTATCGCCGCTGGTCGCGGTGAGGATCAGCGCTTTCTTGCCGGTATCTTTCAGAGCTTTGGATAAGAACCACGGCAGAATGGTCAGCGCGACATCCTTGAACGCGCTGGTCGGTCCGCGGAACAGCTCGAGAATGTAAATGCCGTCAACGTCTTTTACCGGCGTAATTTCATCGCTTTCAAAACTGCCGGTGTAGGCATTTTCAATGCAGTCATCGAGTTCTTCGCTGGTATAGCCCGAAAGCAGCGCCGTGAACACTTCCTTGGCGATGCCTTTGTAATCGAGCTGAATCAGCTTGTTCAGATCCAGCTTTTCCTGGCCGAGTCCGGGCCAGACAAACAGTCCGCCATCGGGACTGATTCCCTGCAGCACCGCCTCCTTGGCGCTGATCGGATCCGCGTTTTTACGGGTTGACTGATAATAAGGTTTCATAAATTTTCGGCTCCTTGAAATCGCATATGCCCTATGATACAATGTGCAAGTTTTTAAGACAAGTGTATATTAGACAAGAACAAAAGGAGTACAAAGCAATGAAAACGATGAATTGTGTCCTTCTTGGCTACGGTACAGTGGGACAGAACGTAGAGCGTTTATGCCGCGGCATTGACGGTCTGGAAATGAAAGGCGTATTTGTCCGCCCGGCCAAAGCGCGCGAACCGTACTTTTCCGCAGATGGAAAAGCGCTCGTTTCGCGGCAGGACGTTCAGATCGTATTTGAATGCCTCAACGGACTGGAACCGGCCAATACCCTTATCCGTATCGCCCTGGAACATGGAAAGAATGTGATTTCTTCCAACAAGGCGGTTTTAAGCACATATCTGCCTGAGTATATCAAACTGGCTGACAAATATGGCGGATCGATTCAGATTGAGGCCAGTGTAGCGGGTGGAATCCCTTTAATTGACGGAATTCTCAAACTTTCTGCCGCTGAAGAGCTCAAGGGATTTGAAGGCATTCTCAACGGAACCTGCAACTATATTCTCAGTTCCATGGAAGAAAACGGCACGTCCTTTACCGATGCGCTGCGCAGCGCACAGGAGCTCGGCTTTGCAGAAGTGGACCCCACCAACGATGTGGAAGGAAGAGATGTCTGGTACAAAACGCTGCTCGTCTCCTCTTTATATACAAAATCGCCTGTGACCACTCTCCCCGATCCGATCGGCATCTCCAGTATCGGCATAGACGAGATCGCGCTGGCGAAAAAACATCATAAAAAAATCCGCCATCTTGCAATTCTGAAAAATGAAAGCGGATCCTTTTCGGCTCTGATCGCACCCGTTTTCCTGAATGCGAGCGATTATCTGTCTTCTGTTGGTCAGAATTACAACGCGCAAAAAATCGAAGCTTCTTCTTTTGGAAGTTTAGGCTATTATGGCCCCGGAGCCGGCGGCAGTCCGACCGCGCAGGCTATGATCGCCGACGCGATCAACCTGCTGAACGGTACCGTTCGCAGAATTTCGCTCGATCAGCACGCCACATTCTGCAAGGATGGTATCCGCGAAGACTGGATTGTACGCACGTGCAAAAATCTCGATTCTGTAAAGAACGCAGATTCCACCTATTTTGAAGAAGACAGTCTCTGGCTGATTAAAGATCGCGATCTTTCTCTTGTCGAAGAGATCCAGGCGATCGATCCATCGGCCATGCTGGCAGTATGGAGGAAATAAATGGCTTTAAAAGTGACGAAATTCGGCGGCAGCTCCGTTTCCCAGGCCAGCCAGTTTCGAAAAGTAAAAGAAATCGTGGAGGCCGATCCGGATCGCCGTTATGTCGTCGTCTCCGCACCAGGCAAGCGCTGCAGCAATGATTCCAAGATTACCGATCTGCTCTACCTGCTCGACGCGCATCGTCAGTATCATGTCGATGCCAGCAACGTCTACAAGCTGATCCGCGACCGCTTCGTGGAAATCCGCGACACCCTCGGCCTCAAGCAGCCGATCGAAAAAGAGCTGGACACGATGTACGCCAGCCTTTCTTCCATGAGTGAAATGGAAATCGTATCGCGCGGCGAATACTTCTGCGCCAAGCTCATGGCCGAATACCTCGGCTTCCCGTTTGTGGATGCGGCCGATGTCATCCGGATCAACCACGACAAGTCCATCGACTGGGAAGCGACGCGTGCCCGTCTGAAAGCCATCATGAATGAACACGAACATTTCGTATTCCCCGGCTTTTACGGCACAGCCGCCAACGGCAAGATCATGGTCTTCTCGCGCGGCGGCGGCGATGTGACCGGTGCCATTCTGGCCAACATCATGGAAGCAGATATCTACGAAAACTGGACCGATGTTTCCGGATTCCTGATGGCCGATCCGCGCATCGTTCGCAATCCGCAGCCTATCACCCACATTACCTACTCCGAACTGCGCGAGCTTTCCTACATGGGCGCGTCCGTGCTTCACGAAGACGCCGTCTTCCCCGCGCAGGAAAACAACATTCCGATTCATATTCTCAACACCAACCGCCCGCAGGATGCCGGCACGATCATTCAGGAAACGTCCCTCGTGCCGCGCAAGTACCCGATTACCGGTCTGGCCGGCAAGCCGGGCTTCCTGTCCATCTATATTTATAAGAAGCACATGTCCAACGAAGTCGGCTACATGCGCAAAGTGCTCAGCGTTCTGGAACGCTACAACGTTTCGATCGAGCACATTCCAAGCGGCATCGACTCCTTTACCGTTCTGGTCAACGGAGCTGAAGTTGAAGACAGCCTTTACGAGATTCTCCACGAAATCAAGCGTCAGGTTGCACCGGATGAAATCAAGGTGCAGGACCATATCGCGCTCGTCTCCACCGTCGGCAAAAGCATGTCCCATCAGCCGGGCAACGCCGGCCGTCTGTTCGAAGCCTTAGGCCGCGAACACATCAACATTGTCATGATCGCGCAGGACTCCAACGAAATTAACATTACCGTCGGCGTCAGCGAAAAAGACCTTTCCCGCACGATCGAAGTCATTTACAACGAATTTGTCGTTGACTGAACCGCTCTACATTTGAATCAGGAAGAAGGAATACGATTATGAAAACCATCGCCATTGCCGGTGCAACCGGCGCTGTAGGCGCGCAGATGCTCGAATGTCTGCACGAACAGGGCATTGAAGCCAATATCAGACTTCTCGCCTCGGCTCGATCCGCCGGAAAACAGATCGAAGACTGGACCGTTGAAGAACTGACCGAAGATTCGTTCAAAGGCGTCGACTATGTCCTGGGTGCCTGCGAAAACGATGTCACCAAAAAATGGATGCCGTGGGCCCAGAAAGCCGGCTGCGTTGTCGTCGACAACTCCTCCGCTTTCCGTCTCGATGAAAATGTTCCTCTGGTCGTTCCGGAAATCAATGCCGAAGATATCCGCAAGCATCAGGGCATCATTTCCAACCCGAACTGCTCCACGATTATCGCATTAATGGCCATGCACGATCTGCACGAGCTCTACAACATTCAGGATGTCATCTGCACTACATTTCAGGCTGTAAGCGGCGCCGGTGTCAAAGGTCTGCGCGATCTGGAAAACCAGCTCAAGGATCCCGAAGCGACACCGGAAGCGTTCGCTCATCCGATCGCCTTTAACGTCATCCCGCAGATCGGCGGCTTTGATGAAAACGGCATTACGAGCGAAGAATGGAAAATGCAGAATGAAGGCCGCAAAATTCTTCACGCGCCAGAGCTGAACGTCAACTGCACGTGCGTACGCGTACCCGTATGGCGTTCCCATTCCGAATCCATCACAATCCGTACTGAAAAACCGGTCGACCTCGATGCCTTAAAAGAACGTCTGTCGCATTCCGAAGGCGTAAAGCTGCAGGACGATCCGGAAAACAACGTCTACCCGATGCCGATCGACACATCCAATCAGGATCTCGTCTACGTCGGCCGTCTGCGCTACGATCCAGCTGATCCGACCCACAGAACCGTTTCGCTCTTCTGTGCGGGCGACCAGATCCGCAAAGGCGCTGCCTCCAACGCCGTTCAGATTCTCAAGAAACTGATGGAAATGGACGAACAGGCTTAACTTTAAACACTTTACGGCGGTATCCCTGCGCGGGATGCCGCCGTTTTTATCTCTTTGACCGTCTCGCCGAATACAGCCCAGACCAGAAAAATCCGCAGATCCAGGCGACCGCCGGTCCTTTTCTCCGGCCGTTTGCCTGTGTCTGCCGATTTTGAAATTCAAAAAACGAGTGCGCTGTTCACGCAGTCCTTTTTCCCCTTGGTGTTGAACCAGTTTTATTTCGTCCCGTACCAGCTGATGCCTTCTGCGACCCATCCAAGACGGCCGAGCGCCTGATTTTCTTGACTGGACTTTGTGAAATTGTGCGCACCGGCTTTCGCGTTCGGATTGTACTGCCGATAAATCGGGACGCCTTTGGCGGGATCGGAATACCAGCCGATCTTTTCGTAAATCCAGCCGGCTCGCACCAGACCGTCTTTTTCCGCTTCACTGAGCGTGTAATGATGATCGCCCGCGTTCGGATTGTACAGACGATAGACAGGCAGCTCGGACTGCACAGGGGCCGTCCACCCTCCTCCTTCATACGTCCATCCCATCTGCACTAAGGCGTCGCGCTCCACCGCGCTTTCCGTATAAAAGTGTTCGCCAGAATTCGGGTTGTACAGGCGCTGCAGATTCACCCGCTCCGCGCTCGCTCTGGAGTAGCCGGTCCATTGCGCTTCCAGACGAAGCGGTTCTTCGCTGTCGTCACCAAGCGTATGGATCACGGCGCCATCCGGGATTTGTACCGGAGAATAGCCGGCACCGCGCGCATTTGGAATGGTATCGAAATAGCGCAGATCTCCCCGAAGGGTGCCGTCACTGGAACAGAGAATCTGTCCGTTGGGACGGTAAACGAGCCAGCCGTTAAACGCCATCGCGTCATGGATAAAGGTACAGGCGGGAATTTGCGTACCGCCCTCGCCTAGCGAAACCAAAATCGGCTCCATGGTTCCCTGTCCGATGCCCGGATCGAACGAGAGCGTCCGTGTTTTTTCCTTCCAGACAGCACGCAGTTCGATGTCATCGCCGCTCTGGGCTAAAGGCTGCCCGAAATCGGAGGGCGTCAGACTTTCCCACGAAGCGACGACAGCCAGTTTCCAGCCTTCCTGCTGCGCCTGCACAGGATCTGCAAAATAGGCCCGGGTTCCATTTTTCTCGTACAGACTTTCGCTGCTGGTGAGCCTGGATACCGTCCATCCTGCGAACTGATAGCCAGGGCGCCAAAGCGCACCGTCTCCGAGCGTATAGGGCGTATCGATCGGAACGATTTTCGCATTCGGACTTCCCTGTCCGCCGTTGGCATTGTAATGAAGGACATACGCCTTCGGTGTCCAGTAATGCAGAACTTCGGAGGCGCGGACCGTACGGGAATGGTCAATCCGGCACAAGGCTCCAT
>NZ_JBKXLD010000061.1:0-14493 GCF_047010065.1 Allobaculum sp. | reverse complement strand
AAAGCTATACGCAAGAAGCCACTATGGAAACCAACGATCGCGTTAGATCGTTATGCTGGAAGACTGATGTTTGTTTTTGGAAGATCCATTCAAAAAATCTAAGTATGGTGGCGATAGCCTGCAGGATACACCCAGAAACATATCGAACCTGGCCAGTTAAGCTGCAGAACGCCGACAATAGCCGCAAGGCAAAGATAGGAAGCTGCCAAACAAAATGAAATCCCCGAAAGGTAAAGGAGAAATCCGATATCGTTCGGGGATTTTTCTACGTTTGAAGCGGTCTTTGATGAAGAAGCAAAAATCCGGCTTACGATCGGCGCCTGGATTGTTTGTGCGCCTTCCACACCTGATAGAGAATGTCCTTCAGAGCCAGCATGGCATCCTGTTCGCCAAATCCGTAATCGATTTTGAGCGCGTCCAGCAGACGCTCGATTTCATGGGCATACCACGATATGTTGACCTGATTCGGGTACTCGGCCAGAATGGGATACTTTTTCGCCCAGACGTTCGTCCAGTCGATTTTATCTGTTAGTGAATCGCTGGAGCGTTCGATCGCCTGCTCGATTTCTTCTTTGTCCAGATCGAACTGGATGAGTTCGTCAAGACTGAGATGATAGAGAGCGGCCATCTTTTTGGTCTGGCGAAGATCCGGAACGGTTTCGTCCGTTTCCCATTTGGATACGGTCTGGCGGCTGACGCCCAGTTTTTCCGCAACGTCTTCCTGAGAAAGGCCCTGCTTCTTTCTGGCCTGAAATAAACTGCTGCCTAACGTCATGTCTTTCCTCCTGTTTTGTCTGAACAAAGTATAGAAGATGCCGGGATCCCTCTCCACCGTCCAGAGAGAGCTGTTGCGTCCGAAAACGTAACGAGCTGGTTTATTTGCGGTTTCTTCCGGACAGCCAGAACATTCTTGCTGCCCGGAAGCGCCCAAAAGGAAAGCCCCTGTTTTTTGAAGAACGCCGTCGCGGTTCACGGATTTGGCTGGCTGTTCGTAGGATCGCGTGCGCTCATAAGTTATAATATGGAAGTTCATATTTCGTTTGTTCAAACGAAAGTGCAGAAAGGAACCATGATATGAAGAACTGGAAACGTATGCTTTCTCTCGTTCTCTGTGCCAGCTGCATGATGCCTGTGAGCACGGTATCCATGTTTGCTCAGGAACAGACCGATTCCCTTACAGACATTCCGACGGACAGTGTGGAAACACCGGATGAGGGAGATGATTCCTCTTCCGATACCGATTCCGAAGACAAACCCGGAAACGAAGTCGATGCGACGGTTTACGACTGGTACAAAGATCCGAAAACCGTTTATGAAGTCAAGCTGTATCAGGATGACCTGGCGAAACTGACCAGCAAGGATGAAACGGAACAGCAGGCGATCCGACAGGAACAGGTACGCGCCGCAAAATTCCTGGAAGATCATGAATATGTGGAAATGCACCGCCTCTACAACCCGAACAGCGGCGAACACTTTTATACGTCTGATGAAGACGAATTCAGCTACCTTGTCCAGGCGGGCTGGAACGATGAAGGCATCGGCTGGCTTGCTCCGCTCAGCGGCGGTAAGGAAGTCTATCGTCTGTACAACCCTAACGGGGACCACCATTACACCATGGATGCCAACGAACGCGATTTCCTCGTTTCGGCAGGATGGAATGATGAAGGCATCGGCTGGTTTTCTGCCGATGAAGAAGACGCGCCGAACACTCTTCCGGTTTATCGTCAGTACAACCCGAATCAGTTCATGAATAACCATAACTATTCCACGGATGCCCGGGAACACCGGATGCTGACGCAGAAACTGGGCTGGAACGATGAAAATATCGGCTGGTATGCTATTTCTCCGGTTTCCGTTGTGGAACAGTCCGACCACACGTTCAAAGTCTATGACAACAAGACGATGGAACAGCTGGAAGGCGAGCAGAAAGTCGGCGGACAGGTAATGATCCTCGATCCGAAAAACGACGGAAAATCCGTAATCGGTCTGTATAAAACCGAGGACAGCGTTTACCTCTATGACGAAAACGGCTTTCAGTCCTACGGTCTGAAAGAATACGGCGGCGATACGTATCTCTTTGATATCGATACCGGAAAGGCAACCGTCGGCGATTACCTCATGGATGAAAACGGCGAAAACCCGCGCTATGTGACATTTGATGAAGAAGGACGCATGCTCAAGGGCGTAACCGTCAACGGCATCAAGTACGACCAGGACGGTACGAAGCTGACCTTGACCCCAGACGAAAGCCTCATGCTTGAGTGCCTGGCGGTATACCGCGATGCAGGACGTGAACTGCGCGATATTTACGACTGGACATGGAACACCATTCGCTACATTCCTTCCGATAAGGAAAAGGATGTGCCGTCCGATATGACGGCTCTCCAGCATCTGGCTACGCTTGGCTTTACGGATCGTTCCGGAAGTGCAGCCGTCTTTGCGGCGACTTTCGGCACGCTGGCCAAAAACCTCGGCTACGATGTACAGGTCATCAGCGGCGAACTCCGCACGCAGAGCGGCTGGTCCGATCACAGCTGGGTAAAAATCAAGCTGGACGGAAACGAATACATCTTTGACCCGATGCTCGAACGTGCACTGAAAGGCGATGGCAATCTCTGCTGGATGCAGAACGCCGAACGTCCGAAATATCAGTACAAAGAAGGCTTCGTTCAGGAATAAGCCGAGTGAAGGATCTTCACAGACAGAAGATCCGTTTTGAAAAAAATATTTAGTTCTGCAGGCGAAATCGTCTGGATTGAGAAAATCTGGGCGGCTTCGCTTTTTTTGCCCGTTGGCCTTTTCTGTTCCGGTCTTTAAAGGAAGGCGGTTTTCCAAAGCCGGGAAGAGGTTTGAACAATCCGTCTGGATACCGTATCGAAATGCTTGGTGAGTGAAAACGCTTAAAACGGCGAGCGGTTTGTTTTTTATTCCAGTGGGGTGGTCAAACTGCGCGAAGTGCAAAAAGAATGATTAATATAATTCTGAACAAATTAAACAGCCCGCCAAAAAGGCAGAAGGCAAACGTTTCAAAACAGAACAGAAACGCGGCTGAACAGAACAGGCAGAACGCCCAGGAGGAATAGAGCAGACTATGCAGAAACCATTTCGATTTGATCTTCACATGCATTCCGACGCATCGAGCGATGGCCAGTTTACCCCGAAGGAACTGATCGATATCGCCAGAGAAAACGGCATGAACGCGATTGCACTGACCGATCACGATACGCTCAGAAACACAGACGAATTTGCAAAGGAAGCGAAGAAAGCCGGAATCGATACAATTATTGGAATCGAAGTTTCGACGCTGTATAAAGGGGAATATTCCGTCCATCTACTTGGCTATAACGTAGATCCCGAAGATTCATGGCTGAATTCTCTGGAAGCCATGCAGGACGAAATTCGCCGAACGACCTTTCATACCCGCGTGGAAAAACTTTGCCGCAAATACAATCTGACGGTCGACGAAGAAGAAGTTTTGCGCCAGGCTGGGGATAAAAACCCATGGTTTACGCTGATGGATGTCGTTTTTCAAATGCCGGAAGCGCAGAACATTGAAGACTTTCAGGATTACCTGCCTGGCGGCAAACGCTGCTCCCCGGCGCCTGTCAATTTCTACTGGGACCGCTGCGCCACACCGGACAGCGATCTGTATGTACGTGTAGATGCGCCCGATCTTTTTGAAGCCATCGATCGCGTGCATCAGGCCGGCGGCATCGCCGTTCTTGCCCATCCGTTCCGTACGTTTGATCACAAGGATGAAGAACTTGAGAAGCTGATCGAAAGCGGACTGGACGGCATTGAAGCCTATTCCAACTACCATTCTCCCGAACAGATCGATTACTACCGCACGTTTGCGGAAAATCACGATCTGATGATTACATGCGGATCTGATTTCCACGGCGAAAAGAAACCCGATATTGTCATGGGCGACTATCACCTGGATCGGGACGGAACCCCGTATTTTGAACGCTTTTCCAGAACGCTCAGCCAGCACAAGAACAGCGCGAAATAGATCGCAGTAAGGCAGTATGATAACAAACGAACTGGCTGGTTGACGCAAGGCGGATTGCCATAAGATAAACGTGAATAAGCAAAGCCCTGCGGACATGGATCCAGAACACTGGACGGAAGCCGGCAGGGCTTTTTGTGTACAAAAAAGGCGGGATTGCTCCCGCCTAATTTGTTTTGATCGATAATTTTACTCTAATTAGTCACCAAGGGTAACAGCACCAGTTGGGCAAACGCCAACGCAAGCGCCGCAATCGATGCATACATCAGCATCAACTACTGCTTTGCCGTCTGGAAGGGTGATAGCACCAGTAGGGCAAGCGCCTTCGCAAGCACCGCAACCGATGCAGAGATCATCATTAACTACAGCAGCCATTGTAAAGTCTCCTTTCGTTTGGTCCTCTCCATTATAGAAAAAATCCGGGGATCGAGAAACGTTTTTATCCCCGTTTTAGTTAGCCCTAACATACAGTCGCAAAGCTCTGGAAATTCCATGTAAGGGATACCAGTCGAGTTTAAGGAAACTTCAAAGGACGAAATCGGGAAAGGGCGGGCATCGCCGGCAGGCAAAAAAATGAAGAATGGTACGCTTAGGACAGCATTATCCGAATCGCTTTAGCGCGTCGGAAGCGCTTTCGGATCCTTAGTCCGGACAGATGCGGACAATTTCGTCAAAACGACACTTTCCCCGGTTTGCCTATGGAAATGAGGAATAGAAAGACTAAGATCAAAAGCATATAACAGGCATACCCGCACGGGCATGCAAGATAAACAGGAGTGATGAATATGGGTTTTAAAGAAGCAGCTACGCAGACATCGATTCATACGATGGTCAACTATATTAACGGAAATCCGCAGAAAAACCTGCCCCGTCTGATGGCTCTGATCAACACGGTAATGAAAAACGATACTTCATTTCCGGGCCCCCGGGCAGCGATCACAAAAGTTGTCAACGATCCCGACAACAATCTGAACAAACTGCTGTGCAATATTTTTGAAGATGTGGATACCGGCGTCATCAAAAAAGCCTTCACAAACTTCGTAATCAACGCCAACTTTATTGGCTGGGAAAGACAGCAGAAAGTCCGTGAAGAATATGGATGCAATGTCCCCTGGACGATCCTTCTTGACCCGACAAGCGCCTGCAATCTGCACTGCACCGGATGCTGGGCAGCCGAATATGGAAACAAGCTGAACCTGTCCCTGGATGAAATCGATGACATCATCCGCCAGGGCAAGGAAATGGGCGTTTACTTCTATATTTATACAGGCGGTGAACCGCTGGTTCGTAAGAAAGACCTGATGGAAATCTGCCGTCGTCATAACGACTGCGTCTTCATGTCCTTCACCAACGGTACGCTGATCGATGACGCGTTCGCGGAAGAAATGCTGGAAGTGAAAAACTTCTTCCCGGTTATTTCGGTTGAAGGCCTCGAAGAAGCCACCGACTTCCGTCGCGGAGAAGGCGTTTATGGCAAAGTTCTGAAAGCCATGGATATCCTCCATTCCCACAAGCTGCCAATCGGTATCAGCTGCTGCTACACATCGAAGAATATTCCGTCCATTGTTTCGGATGAATTCATCGATGAAATGATCAGCCGCGGCGTAAAATACGCCTGGTTCTTCCACTACATGCCAGTCGGTAACGATGCTGCAGTCGAACTGCTGCCGTCTCCTGAACAGCGTGAATACATGTACCACCGTATTCGTGAAATCCGTGAGACTAAGGAAATCTGGCCAATGGACTTCCAGAACGACGGTGAATACCTCCAGGGCTGCATCGCCGGCGGACGCCGCTACTTCCATATCAACGCCAACGGCGATATGGATCCATGCGTATTTATCCACTACTCGGATTCCAACATTCGCGAAAAGACCATCCTCGAAGGACTCTGCTCGCCAATGTTCATGCAGTATAAAAACCATCAGCCGTTCAACGGCAACCATTTAAGACCGTGCCCAATGCTGGAAAACCCGCATGCGATCGGTGAAATGGTTCATGCTTCCGGCGCACATTCCACAGACCTGGAATCTCCGGAATCGGTAGAACACCTGATGGAAAAGACCGAGGAATATGCGAAAAACTGGAAACCGGAAGCAGACCGTCTGTGGAAGATTTCTCACCATACTCCGTACAAGGAAACGCATGAATACATCATGTCCCGTGAGGAGTATGAACAGACTGTCGTTCCAAAACTGAACCGCCAGATCGACGAGTATACGCCGGATTCCTTGCGTTCTTCGATAAAATAACCTGCCTTCTAAGCGGAGAATGGTATCTCATACGAAAATCCATTGCAGAACAAAACGCAGACTTTGATTCATGGAATCTGTTATGGCAGTGCCAGGCGCGAATGCCCGGGCACTGCCATTTTTTTCGGCGGATTCGGTAAAATGGAATCGTCCAATCGGAAATACGAAATACGCACCACAAAGCAATAGAAAAACGGAAACCATAGAGAAAGAGAAAACTTTGGAGAAAACAGAAAGGGGAGCGTGAGATGATTCGAGGGGTGATTCTGGATGGAGACGGAACGATTCTGGACTCCATGGGGATTTGGAAAAACTTTGCCAGAGACTGCCTGAAGGAGCTGAAAATCGAGGATCCGGACTTTCCGCAGGAGCAGATTGAGGATGCGTCGCTCAAAGAAGCCGCGCAGATTTTTATCGATCACTACCGGCTCGATCAAAGCGTTGAGGAAATGCTGGAATTTTTTCAGGAACGGCTGCGCTGGATTTATGCCCATAGTGTAGAGCTTCTTCCCGGGGCCGCTAAGTTTCTGGCTGAGCTGGAAGAACGAAAGATTCCGTGCATGATTGCTACAGCAGGCGACGAAGTGTGTGTTCGATCGGTGCTGCGCCGCTATGGACTGGAACCGACGTGCGATGGTGTGTTTGACTGCACCAGCGTGCGCATCGGCAAGACGGATCCGGCTATTTACGATCTGGCCAGAAGAAATATGCATCTGACAAAGGAAGAGGTCATGGTTTTTGAAGATGCGCTGTACGCCCTGCAGTGCGCCAGCGAAAACGGCTATCCGTGTATCGCCATCTGTTCAGAATACGATCCGGAATACGAAGAAAAGAGCGCCTGTGCGCTCTGGACAATGCCCGATTATAAAGATATGGACCGCTTCTGGAAGCTTTGCGAAGAACCGGAAGAAGATAGGTCCACCCGATAAACCAAACAGAAAAGCCAGTGCAAAGCCGGGCGTTCCTGCGTACAACAGAAGATCCTTGCGTTCGGACCAGCCCTGGACGATCCAGATTCGAAAAGGAAAATGCAGAGGGATTTTCGCCTCTGCATTTTTTGCCAACGAATGAAAATGAATAAAAAGAACAGCGAAACACGTTCATTCCTCTATACAATTGAATCAGGGACCCATTCGCTTCATAACTGAGCCAGAAAAGGAATACGTCCAGCCGTATTCAATTCAGCTTTCCTGGCCTGAACATTAAGCGGAAAGGGATCGGAATCCATTAAACACTTTGTGAGGAGGGTCGTTATGCAAAAGTCTTCTGGTCTTTGGAACACCTTGCTTTTTGTACTGCTGCTGGTTCTTGTCGTGATGTTTGCGATACAGAAGCAGTATGTCTTTGCAGCCAGCCTGTTTTATGGTGCGGCCTGTACAATGATTTCTCTGCGTCCGCTTCCTTCAAAATCCGTCAAAACTGTATCCATCGCGGTCGCTGCTCTGATCGGCGTCGTTCTGGTCTGTCTGGCTTTTGTCGTCGATAATCCGTATCCGTACGAGAATATCTGCAGCGCGGCGGTTGTGATCATTGGTCTGGGTCGGATTTGCTGGACAAAAACGTCTAATGAAGAATCGATCGCAAAGGCGAGATAAACCGGCTCACGCAACAGCGTCGTGCCGAACGTCTCTGTAGCGATTCGAGTCGAGCCGTCTGGGAGATTCTTCTTGCAGTGAAAAGAAAGACACTGAAATGGAGTCCATTGTCGAGCTCCGTGACGGATACAGAGCGATCCATTCAGGAAATAGGCAAATCGAAAAGCTGAGAAATGAAAAACTGAGAAATAGAGGAACACGGATTCATTCGGATTCGGGCATAGAAAAGCGAAGGCCTTGACTGACCTTCGCTGTTTTTCATTTTGAATGTGTGCTGCAGAAAATGAAATTCCGACGGCTTGTTATCGGCTTATACGCAGCCCTGGGCTTTCATTGCCTGAGAGACTTTGAGGAAGCCGGCAATGTTGGCGCCGATTACGTATTCATCAGGATGACCGAATTCTGCAGCGGTGTCTCGGCAGTTTTCGAAGATGCCGACCATGATGCCCTGGAGCATTTTGTCGACTTCTTCTGCAGACCAGCTAAGATGTTCTGCGTTCTGGCTCATTTCCAGACCGGAGCAGGCAACGCCGCCGGCGTTGGATGCTTTACCTGGAGCGTAGTAAACGCCGTTGGACATCAGATAGTGGATGGCTTCTGGAGTGGTTGGCATGTTCGCGCCTTCGCATACGCAGAAGACACCGTTTTTAACGAGCGCTTTCGCATCTTCGAGATCGAGTTCGTTCTGGGTTGCGCAAGGCAGAGCAATGTCGCAGGGAATAGACCATGGACGCTGACCTTCCATGTAAACCGCATCGGGATGGGTTTCACAGTATTCTTTAATGCGTCCGCGGCGAACTTCCTTGATTTCCTTAACGCTGGCCAGATCGATGCCGTTAGGATCGTAGATCGAGCCGTTGGAATCGGAGAGCGTAACGACTTTCGCGCCAAGCTGCTGAGCTTTCTGCGTAGCGTAGATCGCAACGTTTCCGGAACCGGAAATATCCACGGTTTTGCCTTCGAAGCTCATGCCCTTGTTCTGGAGCAGAGCCTGTGTGAAGTAGCAGAGGCCGTAGCCGGTAGCCTCGGTACGAACGAGGGATCCGCCGTAGCTCAGACCTTTACCAGTCAGAACGCCGGACCATTCGTTGGTGATTTTCTTGTACTGGCCGAACATGTAGCCGATTTCGCGTGCGCCAACGCCAATGTCGCCGGCAGGAACGTCGGTGTTCGGACCGATGTATTTATAAAGTTCAGTCATGAACGACTGGCAGAAACGCATGATTTCTCCATCGCTCTTTCCTTTCGGGTTGAAGTCTGCTCCGCCTTTACCGCCGCCCATGGGCAGAGTAGTCAGGGAGTTTTTGAAGACCTGTTCAAATCCAAGGAATTTGATGATGGAAATATTTACGCTCGGGTGGAAACGCAGACCGCCTTTGTAAGGGCCGATGGCGTTGTTGAACTGTACGCGGTAGCCGCGGTTTACCTGGGTTTTGCCCTGGTCATCTACCCATGGTACGCGGAACATGATCTGACGATCCGGTTCAAGCATGCGTTCGAGAACTCCGTCATCGAGAAGTTCAGGTTTTTTGTCCTGAATAACCTGGAGGGATTCGAAGACTTCTTCGACAGCCTGAAGGAATTCGGGATCGTTGGGATTTCTCTTTTTTACGGTTTCGTATAAAGCTTTGAGATCAGCCATAAATCCTCCTAAAAATTGACTTTGACATTATAGCATTCTGAAAAACATGCAAGATAACTTGTGAAAATATTTTCAGAATCTTGGAAAATTTTTTGCGAATTTACACAAACACAGCCATTTTTCTGGCCAAAAGTGAAAAAGCAGTCTGGAAGATACCCTGTATTCGGGAAATTGCGCCGGGAAAAACGTTGATTTCTTCAAAAAATGATCTTTTTGTTTTTTGATCGACGAACGCTATATCGAAAATTTAGCCAAATTCATCAAATCGTCCAAAAGAGCGAAAACTGTTCGAAAATGATCGATTTGCATCGTTGGGCTCCAAATCTTTCAAACCGGCACCGCTTCCTGACTGTTCCAGCTGCAGCTTTAGCAACAGAGTCCGATAGAACAAAACAGCATAAAGCAGAAGGCAACGAACAAAGCGAAAGGGAATAGAACAAAGGAGTAGAAAATCGGATTCGTCAGGCTTCCGCTGGAAATACAGCGGACCAGGTCGATGCCAGATGAGAAAAGCAGAATGAAAAACAGAAGGCCGTCCTGCAGTAAGGACGGCCAGTATTTTTTGCGATGAGAACTCAGCGTTTTGGCGCCCGACGATGACTGACGAAGTTGAGCCCAAGCAGTACGGCCATTCGCGGCAGTTCATAAAAGAGAATGCGAATAAGCAGAGCGAAAAGAATCAGCCAGCGAAGCACGAAAATTGAATTTGTCTTTTTGCGGCGGCCGCCTTTTCCTTTTTGCTTATGCATTGGACTGCGTCGGCAGACCGACCAGCCGGTAATAGACGTTGGCCGTCAGCCGATAAATGATGATATAGAACAGGGCGAACACCGCAATGACGCCAGCTGTTGCCAAGAAGTAGATCGACATCGCGCTCGGACTCAGAATGTCGATGATTCTGGAAAGCATCGTGTAGGCAAAGCCCATATGAACGATCGCGGTGACAAGCGGCAGGAAGAACATGACGAGAACCTGTTCGTTAATCATATGCTTGATCTGTTTTCGCTCCAGCCCGACTTTCTGCATGATCGCAAAGCGCTTCTGATCGTCGAATCCTTCGGAAATCTGCTTGTAGTACATGATCAGAATCATAACCAGCGTAAAGAGCGCACTCAGATACAGACCCGCAAACAGGAAGGCAGCATAAACGCTCAGTCCTTGTCGGCGATCCACTTCTCGAAAAGACAGGGAATACTGCAGACCTGCCAAATCAGCATTCGGATCCGTTCCATGCGCAGTCAGAAAGGCATCCAGATTCAAATTGTTGGTGAAGGCATCCGAAGCTTCCATAAACATATCGTCGCTGACCGATTCCGGAGAAGCGGCGGAACGGGTGATTCCGTCCTCAAACTGGACGGTCCAGGAAGGATAGATTGAAGCATCCTGCGAAGCGTTCAGTTCGAGCGCAAACCAGCGGCTTTGCGTGTCGCTTAAAAAGCGATGCGTAATCGAGTCCGGCAGCGCGAAATCGGCACGAACGACTTCGAACGTTTCTTTCGTATCTTCGTTCGTCAGTTTCTGACCGTTCGAAAAACGGGAATCGAACGCAAGAATCTGATGATCGCCCAGAGAAATATTCTGACCGCTTAGCCGGTTCAAATCGGCGAGATCGATAATTTCGGCTGTGACCAGTTTGTTCTGTTCATCGTGATAAGAAGCAAAGGCTTCCTGATACGTCACTGGATTTTGCGGATGCAGGCCGGCTTTCGCCGCTGCATGCATCGTGATCGCCTGCAGTTCGAGAGAATCCCGAGAAGGGACGCGGCTTGCGTACGGAATGTTCAGATCCATATTGAGCATGGCCGTTCCGGAATACTTGGCATCAAGCGCCGAATTCATCCCCGCAAAGAGTGTGATGACAGTAGAGAGGGTAACGAGAACCATCGTGGAAAGAATGGCCAGACTCGCCAGAGACGCTGCATTGGCTTTCAGGCGATACTTCATTGTGGAAATGGAAATGAAATGGCTAGGCTGATAATAAAACGACTTGTTTTTCTGCAGGCTGTTGAGGATTACCGTCGAGCCGAAAATAAACAGAAGATACGTGCCGATAATGACGCAGACGACAGCGGCGAAAAACAGGAAGAGAGCCTGTACGGGATCTTCGATCGTTACCGCCATCCAGTAGCCTGACCCCAGACTGCATACGCCAAGCACCGCAAGAATCCAGCGGCTTTTTACCGGCTTTTCCGAAGTCGATTTAGTTTTCATCTCTTCGAGCGGATTGTGGCGAAGCAAGGAGAAAAGCGTAACCGCAAGAAGAATCAGATAGCACACCCCGATCCAGAGCGCGGTTCCCCAGACGGCAGACCAGGTCAGAGAAAATCCCTTTGGAATGTTCAGGGGAAGCATCAGTCCCAGAACCAGAAGGAGAATCTTATCCAGAACGATGCCCAGCAGAATGCCGATGACCAGCGAACTGGCATAGCTGATCAGCAGTTCGTAAAAGATGATGCGCATGAGATGGCGCTTTTCCATCCCCAGAATGGAATACAGACCGTTTTCCTGTGCCCGGTTTTTCATCCAGACGCTGTTGATATATAGAAAGATGAGAACGGTAAAGAACTCAACGACGTGAACGCCCAGATTCAGGGTCGTGAGCATAGTCGTTTCGCCAAACGTTCCATCAAAGACCGAAGAGACGCTGAGGGAAAGCAGCGAGTAAAGCATCATGACCATCAGCGAACTGCCCGCGATGAACGGAACGGTAATCCGGCGGCTTTTCTGAATCGACTGCCACGCCAGAGACCAGTAAAGGAAGCGATGCATCAGGCGTTCTCCCTGGAAGACATCACCGTCAGCGTATTAGTGATCTTCTCGTAAAACTGTTCCCGGCTCTGGGATCCGCGGATCAGCTGATGAAAAATCTTTCCGTCGCGAATGAACAGAATGCGGCTCGCGTAGCTGGCCGCCATGACGGAATGGGTAACCATGACAATGGTCTGGCCCTGCTTGTTGAGCGTTTCAAATAGCTCGAGCAGTTCCTGCGAACTGCGGGAATCCAGGGCGCCCGTCGGTTCATCGGCCAGCATCAGTTCCGGTTCGGTAATCAGCGCTCTGGCTGCTGCAGCGCGCTGCTTCTGACCGCCGGATACTTCGTATGGGTACTTTTTCAGCAAAGGCGTCAGGCCAAGCTGTCTGGCCAGCGGCTTGAGATGGGCTTCCATTTCGGAATAGCGTGCCTTGTTTAAAACGAGCGGGAGCAGAATGTTGTCCTTGAGGGTAAACGTGTCGAGCAGGGAGTAATCCTGAAACAGGAACCCAAGATGATTGCGTCGAAAAAGACTGAGTTCCCGGGCGGGAATCGAGGAAGCTTCCCGGCCGTTAATTTTGACGGAGCCGCGCGTCGGCTGATCGAGAACCGCCAGAATATTGAGCAGAGTGGATTTGCCCGATCCGCTCTCCCCCATGATGGCGACATATTCCCCGGCTTCCACCGAGAAGGTAACATCGCTGAGCGCTTCTACAACGACCGAGGAGAAGCGGGATTTATAAACTTTCTGAAGATTAGCAACTTCCAGTACAGACATGATTTCGTCCTCCTTGCCTTCAAGGATAGAAAAAGAATCCTATTTGTCCTATCGATCCTTCTTACCCTTTCCTTACGGGCATGACACGGAAAACTCATCTAAAAAAAGGCAGTAAGAAAATCCCGTGATCGAGACACGATCGGGAAGGGCTATAAAATAAAAAGAATCCGGGAAGTTCACCCATCCGGCAATAGAATTCAGGAGGGGCAACCGCAATTCGCTTTAGATAAAGAGAAAATGAACGGGATCGACGGCACAGGCGATCAAATCCGCTTAAGAACAGCCGCGAGAAACAAAAATCCGACGCGAGGAAAGACGGGTTTGTCTCCTTTGAGGACTTGAAAGATGATGCCGGGCAAAACGGCGGAGAACGGAGTGACAAACCGTTTGGATTTTCCAAACAGAAACGCGGGATCCCCGATTTGGCAGAGAGTGAGTCCAGATTGTCGAAAAGAACTGGATTTGTGACAAAATAGAAGACAGGAATATCGAAAGATTTAGTAGGAGGAACTGAATATGAAAATCGCACTTGCGAACGATCATGCCGCAGTGGCCATGAAAAACGAAATCATGAAGATGCTGGAAGACGAAGGCTGCGAAGTCATCAATCTGGGAACCGATACAAACGACAGCGTTGACTATCCAGACTATGGAGCCAAATGCGCCAGAGCGGTCGTAAACGGGGAAGCCGATCGCGGCATCGTGATGTGCGGTACCGGTGTAGGAATTGAAATCGCCGCAAACAAAGTCCCGGGCATTCGCTGCGGACGCTGCAAGGACGTGACGGACGCCAGACTGATCCGTGAACATAACGACGCCAACATGATGAGCATGGGTGCACGTACAACAGGAATGGAAACCGCAAAAGATATCGTCAACACCTTCCTGACCACACCGTTCTCCAACGGAGCCAACCATATCCGCCGCATTCACAAACTGGCTGTACTCGACGGATCGGCAAAGGAATAAAAGAAATAAAGAAAACGAAGATCCGATAAAAGACCCGATAATAAAGAAAAGGAAGCAGAGAAAGGCACGGGTGCACAGCCGGTCTGAGTCTCTTCATCAAAGTCAAAACAGCGCTGTCCGGGCGGAACGAATCCGCTGCAGACAGCGCTTTTCTATTTCTAAAAACGACATCGCTGTTTTCACTGTTTTCCGCCTGCTCAGCCGGAAACGTATCTGGAGCAGAAAAAGAAGAAACGAAGCGATAAGCAGCCGCCTGGAGCCTCTGTGCGCTCGATGAGCCGAAAATCTTATGCTTGCTTTCTTTTCAAAGCGATGATAAGATAACGGAGCACTGTGAAAATATATTTTCCCAGCACTGCATATCCCTTTAAATATCAACGAAAATGCATTAAGTGAAATAAATAAAATATTTCACAAAACATGTTGACAGAGATGTTTGACGATGATATGATAAACAAGCCTTGTGAGAGACATCGAGTTTTTCACAAACAGATGG